>WFMA01000197.1 GCA_009177195.1 Bacteroidales bacterium
CTACAGGAGGCATTGAAGTTGTTTGAATTTCCGAGAGTGTTGGGCGAATTTGAAGATGCTGAAGTTTCGGTGGCTGTCGGAAAATATGGTCCCTACATCAAGCACAATGGTAAGTTTGTCTCTATCCCCGAAGACAAGAACGCCTCGGAAGTGACTCTTGAAGAGGCCGTCGAAATGATAAAGCAGAAGCGGGAAGGGGAGACCAAGCGCCTCATCAAGACATTTGATGAAGAGCCCGATCTTCAGATTCTCAACGGCAGATATGGTCCCTACATTTCTTTTAATAAAACAAATTACAAGATACCCCGCACAGTGTCATCGCCCGCCGATCTCACTCTGGAAGAGTGCCGTGAGATTATAAAGGAACAGGATGAACGCCCCAAGAAACCTGCACGCCGAGTTTCAACCCGTAAAAAATCTTAAAGATGGCGCAGTATAAGTCAAGATCAACCAAGCCCGGAGCGGAAAAGAATTCGTTTCGCCCCGATGTGATTGAAACATATTTTCCTTCCGAGCAGTGTAAACTTCTGGAATTCCTTTTTCAGTCGATGCCGCAGCGCAAACGCACTTCGGTCAAGGAACTGCTTAAACACAAGCAGGTTGCCGTTAACGGCGTGCCTGTAACCCAGTTTGATTCCGAGCTCAATCCCGGCGATAAAGTTCAGGTTAATCTCACCCGCGAATTCCGAGTGTTCAGCAACCGCCGTGTCAAGATTGACTATGAGGACGATGATATAATCGTGATTGAGAAGGGCTACGGACTCCTATCGATGGGAACCGACAAGATAAAGGATGGGACGGCATANTCCATTTTGCGTGATTATGTGAAATGGAGCGATCCCCGCAACAAGCTATTTATCGTTCACCGTCTTGACCGTGACACCTCAGGCTTGATGATGTTTGCCAAAAACGCGCAGGCGAAAGAAGCGATGCAGCACAATTGGAACAACATGGTGCTGAATCGCAAGTATGTGGCTGTCGTGGAGGGCATCGTTGAGCAGGACAGCGGCGTGGTTAAAAGCTATCTTGTCGAGAATTCCCAAATGGAAGTATATTCTTCCGAAGAGCCTGTTGAAGGGGGAGAATGGGCTGTGACACGCTACAAGGTGCTGAAGCGCGGAAACGGACACACCATGCTTGAGGTCGAGCTCGACACCGGAAGAAAGAATCAGATAAGGGTACACATGAAAGACTTGGGGCACCCCATTGCGGGCGACCGTAAGTATGGCGCGCGGGCGTCACTTATACATCGACTCGCCCTTCATGCCCAGACGCTGCGTTTCGCCCATCCCGTCACACGGCGCGACATGAACTTCTCCACCCCCATTCCGGGCTCCTTCTTCAAACTCGTCGGCGGCAAGCGCTAAGAGCGTGTTGTGCGGCGGTGGTGTTACCATCCGCCCGAGGCTCCGCCGCCTCCGGTCATGCCGCCTCCGAATGAGCCGCCCGAGAAGCCTCCGCCCCCGCCAAATCCGCCTTTGCCTCCGCCGGGAATAATCACAACCGGCGGAACGACTACTTTCGGGATTGTATAGGAGGTTTGGGTGTGGTTTCCGCAATTGCGGCAAGCGTAATCCTTCAACCCCACGCCCTCGTTGTGTTCCGTTGGCTTGCGGATAATGCGGGTGCTGTTCAATGACATGGCTCGAGTGCCGCATTTGGGGCACACTTGATAGATTGATTGCTGATTCACAAACGGAAGAATGTCGGTTTCGCCGCACGTGTCGCATAGCCACACGTCATAGTCCACTGAATCGAGTTGTTCTTCAAGGTCTTGAGCCGGGGTGAGATATTGATTGNNGGTTTGTNCGTNAAGNCGTCTCNTTNTGTGATGGCAGTTGGGGCNAANNNGANGGTGATNACGCTGGTANNTCATTGTTAACCACACTAANAGCNTGGCGATGAACGGAATTCCGAGACCGATGAAGCCTATGATGAGCCCCGGCACTTTCATTTGACGCAACGCCATGTATCGGTCGTAGCGGTCCTGTCGCCGTGTTCTGAACAGAATCCAAAGGAACCATGCGAACAGGAATAGCGCTAAACAGGTTCCTACCGAAAGCCACATTTTCAAAAATTCTTCATCGTCATTGTCTGCCGCCCCCTCGTCGTTTTTATATTTCGACATTAGCTCCTCGGTTGCCCCGGGAGTAGTGGCGAGGCGTGATATTTCGTTTATGGCGGCTGTGACGCCTCCGTCGTAGTCACCCTCCTTGAAATGAGGGGTTACGATATTTCTGATTATTCTGCCGGCGATGATGTCGGGAACGATTCCTTCCATGCCATATCCGGTGCGGATCGCCATCCGTCGGTCATTGACCGAGACGAGAAACAGCAAGCCGTTGTCCTTGTCGCTTTTCCCGATTCCCCATTTTGAGAATAGCTCAGTGGCGAAACTGTCGATGTCGCCGCCTTCGATGTTTTCGACCACGACAACTACCGCTTCAGCCGACGTTTGTTTCCACAGATTGGAAAGGGTTGAGTCGAGCCGGGTGACGGTTTCGCTTGAAAGCAGATTGTCGGGGTTGCTGACATATTTGGTCCTATTGGCGACATGCACGTTAGGGACATCTTCGGGACGATACTCTTTAGCCGACGCGCTTAATAGGAACAAGAACTGGATGGCAAGTATTATGAAGCGGTATTTCATTGTAGTTACTGTTGTGTTGATGTTTTGGAAACTATGAGCCTGACACGGTGTTAAACAGCAGGCAGGCTCATTCCGCAAAGTTTTCTGTATAAATCGAGGGCGTAAACGTCGGTCATGCCTGAGATGTGATCAAGCACGGCTTGAACTTTTCCGTAGAGAGATGGAGCCGATATGTCATACTGCTTCGGAACTTTGCTCAGCAATAAAGAGGAATAGTTAAGCTCGGGATATCTCACGGCATGNATNNGCTTCTCCNTTAGAAACNAAATGNTGCGGTTACCNGCGAGTTCTATATCGACGACGTCGCTGGCGCGATAGATTTTTGCCCATGCGAGCGCCGAGCATCTTTGATAGCCCTCCTTTTCAAGCGGGGATATGTGATCAAGCAGCGAGCCTTGAAATGTGCCCGCAAGGATTTTTTCTTCGTTTTCTATGAACGCCTGGGCGCACTCTTTGACGAGCGTGCCTATCACGCAGCTTCGCAGATAGGCTATTTTCTCGTTGGGATCATCCACGTTGTCCATCGTTTCATGCATCTTCTGTTGCCGTTCGGGAGGGAAAAATGACATGAACGTGTCGATTACTTCATGAGTAAGCAACANTCTNAATTTGTGGNCGTCNTCGANATCCATCACCTGATAGNAGATGTCGNCCGCANCTTNCACGATNTAGACAAGCGGGTGGCGGGCGTAACAAATTTCGCCGTTTTTGCCATATTTGGGAAGCAGCCCCAGTTCGTCGGCGATGCGTTGGAATGTTTCAGTTTCCGATTCGAAAAATCCGAATTTCGATTTGCCGCCCGCCATTCGCGATTCGTAGGGATATTTCACGATCGAGGCGAGCATCGAATAAGTCATGGCGAAGCCTCCCGGGCGCCTGCCGTTGAATTGGTGGGTAAGCAGTCTGAACGAGTTGGCGTTCCCTTCAAAGTTTGTGAGGTCGGTCCACTGGCGTTCAGTCAACATCGGTTTTAAGACCGAGCCGGGACCTTCGCTGAAAAAAGTTGATATTGCTTTCTCTCCCGAGTGTCCGAAAGGAGGATTGCCAAGGTCGTGGGCGAGGCACCCGGCTCCGACTATTTCGTCAAGAGCGTCAAGCTTGTCAACCCATTTCTCGGAGGCATATTTTTTTTTAAGCACGGTGCTGATTTCGTTGGCGAGAGAGCGGCCCACCGATGCGACTTCCATTGAATGGGTCAATCGGTTGTGTACAAAAACGCTTCCCGGCAATGGGAATACCTGAGTCTTGTTCTGCAGGCGGCGGAACGGAGAAGAGAACACGAGGCGGTCAAAATCGCGCTGAAAATCGCTGCGCGACCCTTGACGCGAATGGTGNTAATCTTCCAGCCCGAGCCNTTTNTCATTGATGAGTTTATCCCAATTCATCATAGAATTTCAAGTTTTGAGTTCAAAGTTACCATATTTTTGGCTATAATTCAAACCGGGGCGCTGAGATTGTTCGACATTTGTTGGCTTTTTATGCGTTTTTTCATTATATTTGCACGATTTTTTGTATATGACAAAACAGAAGTATAATTTTTATGGCAAACCCAATTAAGAAAACCATCGAGCTAAGTGATGGGCGCACCATCACACTTGAGACAGGTAAGCTGGCTAAGCAAGCCGATGGAGCGGTAGAGTTGCGCATGGGCAATACGATGCTCCTCGCAACCGTAGTATCAGCCAAGGAGGCTGGTGAAGGCGTGGATTTCATGCCCTTGCAGGTAGAATACAAAGAGAAGTTTTCATCCAATGGACGTTTCCCCGGAGGATTCCTCAAGCGTGAGGGCCGCGCGTCAGATTATGAAATCCTGACTGCTCGTCTTGTGGACCGTGTTTTGCGTCCGCTGTTCCCCGATAATTATCATGCCGACACTTTCGTGAACATCACAATGTACTCGGCTGACGGTGAAGAGATGCCCGATTCATTGGCAGGTCTTGCGGCTTCGGCTGCTCTTGCTGTGAGCGATATCCCCTTCAACGGTCCTATCTCAGAAGTGCGTGTCGCCCGCATTAACGGCGAATTTGTTATCAATCCCACATTCAAGCAACTTGAGGATGCCGACATGGAATTGATGGTCGGCGCCACCTATGACAACATCATGATGGTGGAGGGTGAGATGAAAGAGGTGAGCGAAAGCGATCTTCTTGCTGCGTTGAAAGCTGCCCACGATGCCATAAAAGTTCAATGCTTAGCTCAGATAGAACTTGCCAAAGAGGCAAATGCAACAGTTAAACGTGAATATTGCCACGAAGTGAACGATGAAGAGCTTCGCAAGGATGTTCACGACAAGTGCTATGACAAGGCTTATGCCATAGCTAAAGCCGGAAGCGCCGACAAGCATTGGCGTCAGGATTCGTTCGACGCTATTTGCGATGAATATATCGAGTCTCTTCCCGAAGAAGAGCGTGATGAGAAGGCTCCCCTGGTGAAGCGTTATTATCACGATGTTGAGCGCGAAGCCGTTCGCCGCTGCATTCTTGACGAAGGCGTGCGCCTTGACGGACGTAAGACAACTGAGATTCGTCCCATCTGGATTGAAACCGACTATGTTCCGGGACCTCACGGATCTGCAGTGTTCACTCGTGGAGAGACTCAGGCTCTCGCAACTGTAACTCTTGGAACCAAGCTCGATGAAAAAATTCTCGACGAAGTTCTCACTCAGGGTAAAGAGCGCTTCCTTCTTCACTATAATTTCCCTCCCTTCTCAACAGGTGAAGCTAAAGCCACCCGTGGGGTTGGTCGCCGTGAAATCGGTCATGGCAATCTCGCCCACCGCGCGCTCAAAGGCATGTTCCCCGAAGGCTTCCCCTACGTTTGCCGCATCGTGAGCGATATTCTTGAATCCAACGGTTCATCTTCAATGGCTACCGTATGTGCCGGAACGCTTGCTCTTCTTGACGCAGGTGTTCGCATGAAAAAGCCTGTCAGCGGTATTGCTATGGGGCTTATCACCGACACCGACGGTAAGAAATATGCAGTCCTTTCCGATATTCTCGGAGATGAGGACCACCTTGGCGACATGGACTTCAAGGTGACCGGAACACGTGACGGTATCACCGCCACCCAGATGGATATCAAGTGTGACGGACTCTCTTACGAAATTCTTGAAAAAGCGCTTCTCCAGGCTCGTGACGGACGCCTCCACATCCTCAACTTGATCGAGGAGGCTATCCCCGCTCCTCGCGAAGACTACAAGCCCAATGTTCCCAGAATTGTTACTATGACAATTCCTAAGGACTTGATTGGAGCTGTGATTGGACCGGGCGGAAAGATCATCCAAGGCATTCAGGAGGCATCGGGCGCTACAGTTTCTATCGATGAGATCAACAACGAAGGCTTCATTGAGGTTGCTGCCACTAACAAGGCTTCTATGGACAAGGCTCTTGAAATGATCAACGCCATTGTTCAACTTCCTGAAGAGGGTAAGACCTACACCGGTAAAGTTCGCTCAATCCTCGACTTTGGCGCGTTTGTTGAATTCATGCCTAACCGCGACGGTCTCCTTCATATTTCTGAAATTAGCTGGGAGCGTCTTGAAAACATGGAGGCTTCGGGACTTAAGGAAGGTGACACTGTCGAAGTCAAACTTATCGAAATAGACAAGAAGACTGGAAAATACCGTCTTTCTATGCGTGCTTTGCAGCCGAAGCCCGAAGGCTATGTTGAACCTCAGCGTCGCGAGCGTCCTCAGCGCAACAACGGCGACCGCGGTCCCCGTCGTGACGACCGTCCCCGCCGTGACGACCGTGGACCTCGTCGTGATGATCGTCGCCCTCGTCGCGAAGAACAGCACGGTGAAGAATAAAAACTTGTTTAAATTTGTTATAAGTGAGAGCACACCCGTGTTCTCACTTTTTTATTACGTGATAAAGGATATATAAATGTTACTTGATTCGGTATTTCTGGTTATAGGGCTGGTCTTGATTCTTGTAGGCGCCAATGCCCTTACCGACGGAGCTTCGGCTGTTGCGAAACGCTTCGGGATAAGTGATCTCGTGATTGGATTGACGGTAGTGGCTTTCGGAACGTCGGCGCCTGAACTTGTCATCAGCATTGTTTCCGCTATAAATGGCAGCGCNGAGCTTGCNGTNGGAAANGTGGTGGGAAGCAACCTGTTCAATACTCTGGTNATAATAGGNGTGACNGCNATGATTGTCCCCATGNCAATAAGCCGGGGNATTATGATAAATGAAATTCCGCTGGTCATNCTGTCGTCGCTGGTNCTGCTTGTTATGGGCAACGGACCGCTTCTCGACGGTTCCGCCGATATGATGATAAGCCGTAGCAGCGGCATTGTGTTGCTCCTCTTTTTCGCCATTTTCATGCGTTACACATTCTCGCAGGCAAAAAATGCGTCGCCCGACGATCCCGTTCAGGAGGAAGCGGCGCAGAAAAAAACGATGTCGATGCTAAAATCCTTGATTTGGGTAGTAGGCGGTCTTGCCGCGCTGATTTATGGAGGCGACCGTTTCGTTGCCGGCGCCTCGGGTATTGCGCGCGGGCTTGGCGTAAGCGAGGCGGTGATCGGATTGACTATCGTTGCGGCGGGTACCTCTTTGCCCGAACTTGCCACCTCTATAGCTGCCGCCCTTAAAGGCAAGACCGGAATCGCTCTTGGAAATGTCATCGGAAGCAACATTTTCAATATCTTCCTTGTCCTCGGGGCTTCGGCAACGATAAAGCCGCTTGCATTCGGTGATATAGGGAATTTTGATCTCGTGGCGCTTGTGCTTGCGTCAATTCTGTTCTGGATTTTCGGATGGCTATTTAAGACCCGCACGATTACCCGTGTTGAAGGGGCGGTGATGACACTTGCCTACGTGGTTTATGTCGGAGTGTTGATAGCAAATGCAGCTTAAATTTGTGAGATATTAAAATTTTTGGTTACATTTGTAGCATTGAACAAAATTCAAGAGAGATATAATAACATAGCAAAAATTTAAAAATTGGATTAAGATGAAAAAGAAATTTATCTGTACCGTATGCGGTTATGTTCACGAAGGTGACGAAGCTCCTGAAAAGTGCCCTCTTTGCGGCGCTCCTGCCAGCAAATTTAAAGAATTGGAGGAGAATCCCGTGCTTCAATTCGTTACAGAGCATGAAATCGGAGTTGCTAAAGACACCGACGACCAGATGAAAGCTGACCTTACAGCCCACTTTAACGGTGAGTGCATGGAGGTTGGTATGTATCTTGCAATGTCTCGTCAGGCTGACCGCGAAGGATATCCTGATATCGCTGAGGCTTTCAAGCGTTATGCTTTTGAGGAAGCTGAACATGCTTCTAAATTTGCCGAACTCCTTGGCGAACATGTTTGGGACACCAAGACTAACCTCGAAAAGCGTATGGCTGCTGAGGCTGGAGCCAATGCTGATAAGATGCGCATTGCCCGTCGCGCTAAAGAACTGAATCTTGACGCTATCCATGACACTGTTCATGAAATGGCTAAGGACGAAGCTCGTCACGGACAAGGTTTCCAGGGTCTTTACAACCGCCATTTCGGAAAAAAATAATTTGCCGAATTTTATGAAAAGGCGTGATTCCGGATTTCGGCATCACGCCTTTTTGCTTGTTTATATCCCGGCTTTTATTTGTTAAGATTTTTGCGAATGGGGTTGGGTTATTGCTTTCAAAAAGCAGTAAATTTTGGGGTAATTGAAGCATGACATGCTGTTAATAGGGCGAATTAGTATCTTTTAACATGAGGGACACATGTAATACTTGGAATTTCTATATCTTTGTTTTCGTAAATGCTAAAATTAATAATTTTAATCAATAAGAAGATTAAAATTTCTACATAAGGAGATGTGTTTAAATGCTTTAATTTTGCTCTTACGTACTTGCGTGTAAATTATTTTATTAAACCAGTTATTAATCATTTTTCATGCGAAAAAGTCTTTTAATGCTGTTGGTCATGATGTTTGTAGGAGTCATGACAATAGCAGCTCAGACCCGGACGGTGTCCGGAGTCGTTTTATCGGCTGATGATGACGAGCCGATATTGGGAGCGACTGTTATGATTAAGGGTACCCATACGGGCGGTACTACCGATCTTGACGGAAAGTTCTCAATTACGAATGTGCCTTCTAATGCTAAAACCATGACTGTTAGCTATATAGGCATGAAGCCTCAGGAAGTGGCGATTCAAAAGGATTTTATGACAATAAAACTTGAGTCTTCGGCTGAGCAGCTTGAAGAGGTCGTGGTTACGGGTATGCACAAGATGGACAAGCGTCTATTCACCGGAGCCGCCACCAAGATCGACGCTCAGGATGCCCGCATAAGCGGTATGGCTGATATAAGCCGAAGCCTTGAAGGAAGGGCAGCGGGTGTCTCGGTGCAAAACGTGTCGGGAACTTTCGGTACCGCGCCTAAAATCAGGGTGCGCGGCGCCACTTCAATCTATGGTAGCTCCAAGCCCCTTTGGGTTGTCGACGGGGTTATTATGGAGGATGTCATGAACGTCTCAGCCGATGATCTATCTTCCGGTAATGCCGAGACCCTTATTTCGTCAGCGATCGCTGGATTGAACGCCGACGATATCGAGAGCTTCGACATTTTGAAGGACGGTTCCGCCACATCTATTTATGGAGCGCGCGCAATGGCTGGCGTGATTGTTGTCACCACCAAGCGTGGTAAAACAGGACAGAATTCTATTTCTTATACCGGTGAGTTCACCATGCGTCTGAAACCGAGCTACCGTACCTATAATATAATGAACTCGCAGGATCAGATGAGTGTCTACCAGGAGTTGCAGCAGAAAGGCTATCTTAATTATGCCGAGATTGTGAATGCGTCGGCGAGCGGTGTCTACGGAAAGATGTATGAGCTGATCACTCAGTATGATCCCGTGTCAAAGAAATTCATGCTTGAAAACACTCCCGAGGCTCGCGCTCAATACCTGCGTGAGGCGGAATATCGCAACACTGACTGGTTTGACGAGCTGTTTTCCACTTCAGTCATGCAGAATCACTCTGTGTCACTCTCTTCAGGAACCGAGAAAGCTCAATATTATGTTTCGGCGAGCGCAATGTATGATCCCGGATGGTATAAGCAGAGCGCCGTCCAGCGTTACACCGCCAATTTCAACGGCAACTTCAATATCTCCGATAAAGTTTCATTCAACTTGATCAGCAACGCTTCGTTCCGTAAGCAGAAAGCCCCCGGAACTCTTGGAAGCGATGTCGACGTTGTGAGCGGAGAGGTGAAGCGTGATTTCGACATCAATCCCTACTCCTATGCGTTGAACACTTCGCGCACTCTTGACCCCAACACGTTCTACACCCGCAACTATGCTCCGTTCAACATTTCCCATGAGCTTGATAATAACTATATGAAGCTCGGGGTGAATGATTTCCGTCTCACCGGTGTGCTCACCTATAAGCCCATCCGTAAACTTGAGTTCACCCTCCTTGGGGGACTTCAGAGCACTACTACCCGCCAGGAGCATTTCATTCTTGACGAGTCGAATCAGGCTCAGGCTTACCGTGCGATGCCATCGACCGATATACGCGACAAGAACAAATATCTTTACACCGACCCCGACGATATATTCGCAGTGCCCATCACTATTCTCCCCAACGGCGGTATTTATGAGCGCGCTGACCGTGATATGTTCAAATGGGACTTGCGCGCAGCTGCTAAGTATAATGATGTTTACAACGATAACCACATCGTGAACCTCTATGCCGGTATGGAAACCAACTCGGTGGATCGTCACGCAACGTGGTTCCGTGGCTGGGGTATGCAATACAATCTTGGTGAAATCGCCAACTATGCCTACCATGCGTTTAAGCGCGGCAAGGAGGAGAACACCGACTACTACACCCTCACCAACACAAGCGAGCGCAGCGCCGCTTTCTTTGCCAATGCCACCTATTCTTATCAAGGAAAATATACCCTGAACGGCACCATCCGTTATGAAGGCACCAACTCTCTTGGCAAGAGTCGCAAATCGCGCTGGTTGCCTACATGGAACATTTCAGGGTCATGGAATGTGCATGAAGAGTCCTGGTTCCATGATTTCGAGCCTAAGTGGAGCCACTTGACTTTGAAAGCGTCCTATTCTCTCACCGGCGACCGTCCCTCGGTGAGCAATGCGTTCTCAATCATTAAAGCTGCAAACACTTGGCGCCCCAGCACGAGCACAAGTGAAACTCAGCTCTATCTTGCCGAGCTCGCCAATAGCGATTTGACCTACGAAAAGAAACACGAGCTCAACCTCGGACTGTCGACAGGTTTCTTCAATAATCGCATTAACATTGACTTCGACTGGTATCGCCGCAACAATTATGACTTGATCGGTATTGCCAACACTCAGGGTGTAGGCGGTCAGATACGTAAATTCGGAAATATTGCGTCGATGAAATCCCACGGTGTGGAACTTTCGCTCACGACGCGCAATATCGTGACTCGCGACTTCACTTGGACAACCAATTTCATCTACTCCTATAATAAGAATGAGGTTACCGACCTGAAGACCACCAAGCGCGTCATAGACCTCGTTGCCGGCAACGGTTTCGCTCAGGAAGGCTATCCCGTCCGCTCGCTGTTCTCAATCCCGTTCATGGGTCTTAATGACGAAGGATTGCCCACGTTCCTCGATCAGGACGGCAATATAACCACTTCGGGTGTCTATTTCCAGACATCTGACCCCGACAAGCTCGGTTTCTTGAAATATTCCGGAAGCATGGACCCTTCCGATGTCGGTTCGCTCGGCAACATATTCCGCTATAAGGACATTTCGTTGAATCTTTATGTCACCTATTCATTTGGCAATGTGATTCGCCTTGACCCNGTGTTCCGCAACACTTATACCGACCTGACGGCAACCCCCAAGGAGTTTAACAACCGTTGGGCTGTTCCCGGCGATGAGAACCGCACCAATGTTCCGGTGATAGCTTCGCGTCGTCAGAACCGCAATGATTCCGATCTTGCGTTCGCTTACAACGCTTATAACTATTCTGACTTGCGCATTGCCAAGGGCGACTTCATCAGGATGAAAGAGATTTCCGTTTCTTATCAGTTCCCCGGAAAGGTTACTAAAGCGTTGCGCGTTTCCAAGGCGATGCTCAAGCTTCAGGCAACCAATCTGTTCCTGATTTATGCCGATAAGAAGCTCAACGGGCAGGACCCCGAGTTTTTCAACACCGGCGGTGTTGCGGCTCCTGTGCCCAAGCAATTCACTCTCACCGTTAATCTGGGATTCTAATCTTAAATCGATTTTTGAATATGAACAAATATATAAAAGGCGTTATTCCGTCGCTGTTGGCTATCCTCACATTGTCGGGGTGTAACGATTTTCTGGATGAAATGCCCGACAATCGCACCACCCTCGATTCAGTGGATAAAATAAAAAGTTTTCTTGTGTCGGCTTATCCCTACAAGGAGTTCGCATGGGTCAATGAGCTGTCATCCGACAATTCCGATGACATCGGTATTCTCTACAATGAAACTACCCGATGGATGGACGACACGTTTAATTGGCGTGACGAGTCTGAGACGATGACATCATCCTTGAGCGAGAATTGGGAAAGCTGTTTTGAGGCTATCTCGTCNGCNAATGAGGCTCTCATCGCTATTGATAATCTTGGGGGAAAAGATGCNTCCGAAATGTTGTCGCAGTTGCGAGGCGAAGCGTTATTGTGTCGCGCNTACAATCATTTNATTCTTGTCAACCTCTTCTGCCGTCACTGGACCTCAAATGCGGCAAATGATCTCGGACTCCCTTACATGGATAAGCCCGAGACATCATTGCGCCCCTCTTATCAGCGTGGAAATCTTGCCGATTTCTATGAGCATATCGAGCGTGACCTTATCGAGGGCATTTCGCTTGTCGATGACTCCTACTATGACGTGCCCAAATATCATTTCAATCAGAAAGCCGCTTATGCTTTTGCCGCGCGTTTCTATCTTTATACCGAGAAATGGGATAAGGTGGTGGAATATGCCGACAAGGTGCTTGGCTCGGAGCCTAAAAGCATGTTGCGTGACTGGGCTTCGTTTGTGAAGCTCAATCACTACGGGCAGCTTCGTCCCAATTTCTATATCGATCCGAGCGCCAACTGCAACCTTCTTCTGCAGGCTGCATATTCATTCCGAGGCGCCGCTTTCGGGCGATATAGCCAGTACAGCCGTTACGCCCACACCTTTTACTTGGCTTATCACGAGGATGTGTCGCTGAAGAATGTTTGGGAAGGTTATCTGAAAGGTCAGCTCGTGACAACCGTGAGCGACGGAACAGACAAGCGTATGATCCTCAAATCGCCCTATGCGTTTGAATTCACCGACCCTGTCGCCGGTATCGGATATCCCCACACTGTTGTCGCTTCATTCACTGCCGACGAGACCTTGCTGTGTCGCGCCGAGGCTTATACGATGCTGAAAAAGTATGACGAAGCGGCAGCCNATATNGANGTGTGGGTTAAGAATATCGCAATGATTCTGAAGNGCACCCCCGACATGACCCCTGCCCACATCAAGAACTTCTATGAGAGCAAGGGCTATTGCTATGACGACGAAAAGCGNCTTAANTCCGATTACAAGAAGCACCTTAACCCGTCGTTTGAAATCGACGAAGAGGGCTCGATGCAGGAGTGCATGCTTCAATGTGTTCTTGCCATGCGTCGCATCGAGACATTGCACGATGGATTGCGTTGGTTCGATATCAAGCGTTACGGCATAGAGATTCCCCGAAGAATTTGTGACGTGGAAGGAGAACCCGACCATATTTCCGATTTCCTCACAAAGGATGATTTGCGCCGTGTCTACCAGATTCCTCAGGATGTCCGTGACGCAGGTTTCCAGCCTAATCCCCGTTGAAATTATTAACACTGAAAATAAATATAGAAGATGAAAATCCAACATATATTTCGTGCTCTTGTTCTGGTAGCCGCGCTTCCATTCGCCGGATGCTCGTCGGACGAGCCCGACACTTCAAAATCGGTCATCACCACGACCAACACCGAGAAAAATGAATTTGACCTTTGGCTCGACGCCAATTTTGTAAAGCCCTACAATATCGACTTCAAATACCGATATGAGGATATCGAGGGTGATTATGATTACTATCTCGTGCCGGCACGTTACGATGATGCGATAACGATGGCTCATCTGATCAAATATCTCTGTATCGAAACTTATAATGAGGTTGCGGGAGAGGATTTCACATGCAGCTATTTCCCGAAGATGTTCTTTACCGTAGGGGAGTGGGAATATAATAACAACCATTCGATCGTTCTCGGAACCTCCGAGGGAGGTCGCAAGATTTTCCTCGCCGGTCTCAACTATCTTCCTCGCTACATAAAGAGTGAGACGCTTCTGAATGAATTCTATTTCAAGACGATTCACCACNAATTTGTNCATGTGCTNAATCAGAAANAANCAATCCCTACCGCCTTTCAGGCTGTGNCCTNCGATGCCTATGTCGCCGGAATGNGGAATCAGGAANCCTACAATACCGGCTATCTTACCCGCGGCTTTGTGTCGGATTACGCGCAGGAGTCATTTGGCGAGGACTTTGCCGAGGTGATGTCGATTTATATAACCAACACTCCCGCGGCATGGGACGACAAACTGAGACTTGCCGGCGATGATGGAAAATCGTTGATTCTGACAAAGCTGGACATAATTCGCGAGTATCTTGCCGAAAATTTCAAGGTCGACATCGACTTGCTGCGCGACGTGTTGCAGCGTCGCCAGGCTGAGGTCGTGGCTGGAAATGTCGATCTCTCTGACATAACTGTTAAATGAATTTATAGCAAATTATTATGACACTCAATAAAGTTTTAATAGCAGCATGTCTTCTTGCCGGAGCTGCAATGTTTCAGTCGTGTCTGAAAGGTCAGGATGATAAATTTGACGAGTCCCCATCCTTGCGAATGCAGGCAATGCTCGATGACACGAAAGCAACCCTCGAAAGTTCAGTCTATGGGTGGGCGCTTGATTATTACCCTGATGCCTATATGCAGTATGGCGGCTATGCCTATACGATAAAGTTTGACGGCTCGCATGCTACAGTCGGAGCAGAAATGAAGCCGGGCGAATTTCACACAAGCCTTTATAAGCTCACCGACGACAGCGGCCCTGTGCTCTCGTTCGATTCCTATAATGACTTGATGCACTATTTCGCCACTCCCGATTCCGAGCACCCTCGCGGCTATGACGGAGACTTTGAATTCATATTGCTCAATGTGACCGATGACTTGATCACACTCCGCGGAAAGAGAACCGGCAACACCATGTATATGCACCGTCTTGAGCGTCCTGCCGACGAATATCTCGCCGATGTGGTGGAAATGGCTCGCGACATCTTCCTTCCCACGGTTGAGGGAACCATTGGCGGCGCGCCTCTCACCGGAGATATTATGCTTGAAAGCCGTTATATGACGCTGTCGTGGGGCGATGCTCCCGAGGAGTCGGTCGGCGAGTTTTTCATTCCGGTGCCCGGCGGTATCCGCTTCTTAAATCCGATAGAGGTTGCCGGCGAGACTGTTTCGTCGCTGGTTTACTCTCATCGTGAACTGACTTTCAGCAACGATGCCGCAGCTTCGGCGCCGATAAAACTTTCCTATACCGTTGGTCCCGAATACACGCTGTTCGAGGATTTGGAAGGGGAGTATTCTCTCATTTATGAGGATGGAGCGGCATCTATTGACATTCTGCTTGTGCCCGACCAGGCTGACAATTGCTATTACATGAAGGGGCTCAATCCCAAATATGATGTCAAGGTGAGATATGACCGCACTCTCGGCTGTCTCAATTTTACCTCTCAGCAGATTGGTACCGACATGGTGGGCAATGACGAGGTGCTGATATGGTTTACAGGAAAAGAATTGGGCGGTAAATATTCGGTCAACACCGAGTGTGGGGTCTATGCGTTGAAAGATCTTGACAATCCGGGAACCTATTACTTTAAGCCTAACACCTATCCCACAGTCCATGCCAATTCATTCTACATTTGTCAGATTAAGAGCTTGCTCTATGAGGATGCTCTTGACGGCGACGCCCCTTCGTCTTGGCACGTCAACGGAAGCCCCACAATGAAAAAGATCGTATCGATTAAGAAAAAATAAAATCCGGAAATCGAAAATCCAACCTCTTTGCAGCGTCGCAACCCCCTTGCGGCGCTGCTCCTTTATCCACCATTATAACAAACCGTGACATCTCCCTCGATACCCGCAGGCGGTTTGTCGCAGGTGAAAAAAATTCACGGGGTGGGACAATTTGTGGGTAAATCCCCTCCATCCATGCATTACCTTTGCAAAAAAAAATAAATCTAATACTAACCCAAAATGCGCAACACCGTCCACATCCCACGCCCCCGCCGCGAGGTCGTCATGACCTCGGCGTCCTACACCGCGTCATTCCGAATGTGGCGCGGATTGCCCTTAACACACCGTCAGTCATGTCTAATCGAAATCCTCGAGCGATTGCGGCACTCCGCCGCCCGCTCACCCCGAGTGTTCATCAACGACCCCGAAGACCGCTACGTCAGCCTCATCGCCGACTACATGCGCTACCTCGACCACCTTTACCCCTCCACCCGGGGAGTCCTCATGGACACCTCCCTCAAGCAAGCCCGAGCCGTGGCGCCATCCGTCCGCCTTCTCCACGCCTCCGCCCGCAGGCACTCCGCCATCCGCGGCTACGCCTTCCACCGAGCCGCCCTGCTCCACTGCGACCGCTACCCATGCACCCGCTGGAACGAGGGGTTCGAAAACGCCCTCGCGGCGGCAGTCTCCGGAGTCCCCTCCGCAACGGGCTCATTCGTCATCGTCCATGGCGACTACCGGCGCAACACCCACTTCCGTTACGCCTTTATCCACTACTCCTCCCTGAAGGACGACGACGCGGCGTTCCTCGCCCTCGACCTCGCCCTACCCGCCGACTACCGCCCCATGCGGCGCAAGATACCCTTCGGCGCGCTCCCCGAAGTCACCTTCGAAGAGTGCATGCCCCCGCGCACCGACGAATACTATCTTCTGCGCGACTACGGCGAATACCGGCGGCTGGCGATCTACGAATACG
>WFMA01000156.1 GCA_009177195.1 Bacteroidales bacterium
TGACTCGGGATAGTTGACAGGNGNNATGCTTTGAATNGCGCGATCGATGGCGGCGATATTGTTTGCCACCACATTTCCGCCTTCGTGCATNTAGCTTTTCTTCACCTCGGCTTTNAGGAGNGAGAGGGCTTCATCGATATNTATGATGTTGGTGAGATGGAAGAACACCGCTTCCATTATGGTGTTTATTCTCACGCCGAGATTTTCTTCGGCGGCAATCTTTGTGGCGTCGATATTGTAGAATTTCAGCTTCTTGCCGGCAATGCTCTTTTTCAGGCGTGCCGGGAAGATGCGCTCCATGTCATCGAGCGTCCACGAGGAGTTGAGAACGAATGTGCCACCGTCCTTTATCTTATCCGTGACGTGGAACGTGTTGACGTACGTGTCCTTGTTGCAAGCAAGATAATCGGCTTGGTCAATGGAGTATTCGCTGGTGACGGGTGAGTGGGCGAAACGGAGCTGCNACAGNGTGTAGCNTCCTGATTNCTTTGCTGAATAATGGAAATAGGCTTGGGCATACCATCCGTCACGGTTGCCGATAATGGAGGCGATCTGCTTTGTCGCTCCTACCGTTCCGTCCGAGCCCATTCCGTAAAATATGCACTGGGTCGTGTCGGCTGGCTCTATTTCAAAGGCGGTGTCGATGTCGAGCGACAGATGGGTCACGTCGTCGTCGATGCCTACGGTGAATTGTTGTTTCGGAGTCTCTTTCGCAGCTTCGTCAAACACGGCTTTTACCATTGCCGGGGTGAAATTTTTGCTGGCAAGCCCGTAGCGCCCGCCAATGACGCGAGTGGTCATTCCCGAATTGTGAACAGCCATTGTCACGTCCTGGTAGAGCGGTTCGCCTTGAGAGCCGGGTTCCTTGGTGGCATCGAGCACGGCGATTGTTTTGACTGTTTTGGGCATGGCGGCTATGAAGCGGTCCATTGACCAGGGGCGGAAGAGTCTCACGTTGATAACTCCTGTCTTTTCGCCGGCGGCGTTAAGACTGGCAACGGTGTCCTTGACGACTTGCGNGCTTGCGCCCATGATNACGATNANNCGGTCGGCATCGGGAGCTCCGTGATATTCAAAAATTTNATATTTCCTNCCTGTTTTNTCTCCTACACGGTCCATCGCGTCCTGCACTATTTCGGGAAAAGCGTCATAATATTTGTTGGCTGCTTCCCGATTCTGAAAATATACATCGGGGTTTTGAGCCGAGCCTCTCAAAACGGGGTGGCATGGATTAAGCCCTCTTTGGCGGAANGCCTCAATCTTGTCGCGGTTTATGAGNCTGAAGANNGTGTCNTAGTCGATCACGTCGATTGTCGACATTTCGCCTGATGTGCGCCATCCGTCGAAGAAATGCACCACCGGCACCGAGCCTTCGATTGCGGCGAGGTGAGCCACAAGNGCGAGGTCCATCGTTTCCTGCACGGACGACGAGCCAAGAAATGCGAATCCCGTAGCGCGGCAAGCCATTATGTCCTGATGGTCGCCGAAAATGGACAGAGCGTGAGTCGCCAATGAGCGCGTGCCCACATGGAACACCCCTGGCAGGAGCTCGCCGGCAATTTTATACATGTTGGGAATCATGAGAAGCAGTCCCTGGGAGTTGGTGAATGTCGTGGCGAGGGAGCCGGCGGCAAGCGCTCCATGGGTGGCTCCTGCCGCGCCCAGTTCCGATTCCATTTCTTTTACCGACATTGTCGCGCCCATATAATTTTTCCTCCCGTTCATTCCCCATGATTGAGCTACTTGCCCCATTTCGGCAACAGGAGTGATGGGATAAATCGTTGCGACATCGCTTAGAGCGTAGGCGATGTGAGTGGCGGCTGCGCAGCCATCCATGATTTGCTTTGATGCCATGAGTAGTTTTTAGTAAGTGGTTATAATACTAAAAACACGGTTTCGGGGATAAAAGTTGGATTGCCGGCGGTGATTGTCAGGGCAATGTGATGCGGAAGGCGGGGTGAGGGGCGACTGTTGCCAATTTTAGCGTGCCGCCGCAGCGTCTTATCAGCTGGCGTGACAGGGGCAGACCGATTCCGCTCCCTTTAGGCTTGGTGGTGAAAAACGGAATGAAGATGCGCGAGGCGATGCTCTCGGGAATCTCAGGACCGTTATTGGTTATCTCAATAACGATGTTCTCGCTTTCATTGCACCAGCCTGAGATGGTGATTTCAGNCGACGGGGTTTCAGCGAGGGATTCGANGGAGTTTTTCAGCAGATTGGTCATCGCCTGTCCGAGCAGGCTCTCGTCGGTATTCACATATAAATCGTCGGAACATTTTATGACCATTTTTTCAACGGGGAACTGATGGATGTGGGCGGCGAGAATTGCTGACCGATTCAGGAACCCGTAAAGATTGAAAACCGAGAATATAGGCTCGGGGAGCCGGTTGAATGAGTTTATCCCGTTTATAAAGTTGATAAGATAGGAAGCCGAGGAGTGGATAGGCTCAATCTGCTCTTTGATTTCTTGCGCCGCCGGGGAGGAGGAATTGATTATCTGGCGGGAGATAGAGGCGATGGGCGTGAGTGAATTTTTCAGTTCGTGCACTATCACTGAAGAGTAGCGCGACCACGTGTCCATGTCGCGCTCCGAAAGGGGAGTGTCAATGTCTTCGAGGGTTATTATTTTCAGTTGCTCCCCGTTGATCTCGGTCATGGTGGCGCTGATGAGCAGCGACTCGGTCGCCGTGGCAAGTTGCCGGGTCTCGCCCGATGAAATACCTGTCAAGATTTCATACAGCGGAGGATTTTGNNCGGAAAGTTGCTTTATGCTTGTGAACACGCTGCGNTGGAGCAGCTCCAGAGCTCGTCGATTATGTGTTTTTATTCTCCCGTCGGGAAGCATACAGAAGATTCCGGTGTGTAAAAATTCAATTATCTCTTTGAAAAACATCTCCTGTCCTAAAATTATCGACTGTTTTTCTGACAGAATGTTTTTGATTCGCAGCAGATTTTCGGCTATTCCGGGATGGAGAGGATGGCGCGCCGGAAGAAAAGTTTCGTCATTGTCCTCGATGGCGTTGATCAGTCTCTCGCATGCGTCGGCGGATTTTGAAATATTATNGCTNAGAGATGCANCTAATAGAACCAGTGGAATTAANCCGAGAGCTACGAACAGCCACAGGTGGTGGAGGCATAAAATCGTTATAGCAGCTGAAAGCAGGGCTATGCCGGTTATTTTAGAGTATAGTTTAATTGAAAATGCGGTTTGCGGTTTCATAACCCGTATTTTTTTATCTTGTTGTAAAGAGTTTGGCGGGTTATNCCAAGGCGTGTGGCAACTTGAGAGAGATTGCCGTTGCATTCTCNGATCGCAGAGGCTATCATCGAACACTCCATTTCATATAATGTGGTGGGAGCCGTCGGTGGATTGAGCGNGCGTTGAGTGGAAATTTCGCCGAGATTTTCGGGGAGAATTTCTTTNCCGTCGGAAAGAATGACAGCTTTTTCGATGAGATGCTCNAGCTGCCTTATATTTCCGTCCCANCGGGCGGAGAGCAGGAGGGAATTGCATTGNGGAGAAAGTGACAGTTCGCAGCGGTCATATTTTTTGCCGAATTTTGCCACAAACATTTTTGCCANCGGAATGATGTCCTCCTGCCGTTCCCTCAACGGCGGCAGGTGAAGATGGATGGTGTTGATGCGCCACAGGAGNTCCTGCCGGAATGTTCCTTGCAGCACCATTGATTCAAGATCGGAAGAGGTGGCTGAAATAAGACGGGTGTCAACGTCAATCANCCGNTTGGAGCCCACTCTCGTTATTTTCTTTTCCTGAATGGCGCACAGCAGCTTGGACTGCATGGNGAGGGGGATGTTTGCCACTTCNTCAAGAAACAGCGTTGAGCCGCTTGCCGCTTCAAATCTTCCTTGCCTTCCTGACGCGGCCCCGGTGAAGGCGTTTTTTTCATGACCGAAAAACTCGCTTTCAAACAGTGATTCCGTGATTGCTCCCATGTCGGCATGAATCATAGGCGACGCTCCTCGCCCCGATAGCTGATGGATATATTTTGCCAGCAGGCTTTTGCCCGTTCCGTTCTCGCCTGTGATAAGAATCGATGCGTCGGTAGGGGCGACTTTTTCTATGACCGAGCGTAGCGCTGCCATTCGGGCATCGGTTCCGAAGAATGGTGTGAGGTCATCCGCGCTTTTGTCCTGAAGTTTTTTAGACGTGGTTTTGGTGACGTAGTTCACGGATTGAAGCAACTTGGCATTGTCCCAAGGCTTGATTATAAAGTCGGCGGCTCCTGCTTTGATTCCTTTGATAGCGAGTTCCATTTCAGCGTAGGCGGTCATCAGGATAACGGGCGTGTCGGGCGAGAGCCGCAATATCTCGTGGAGCCAGAAAAGCCCTTCGTTGCCATTAGTGGTTCCCGACATGAAATTCATGTCCAAAATCACGCATGACGGTTTTTCTTCCTGAATGACTTTGGGCAATGAAACAGGCGACGACAGGGGGACGACTTTCTCGGCTACCGTCTGGAGCAGGAGCCCCAAAGCGGCGCGTACCGATTTATTGTCCTCGACAATGACTATTGTTTTGGCTTGCTTCATTCGCCTTTCTTATAAATGAATTACCGTGATTGTTATGCAAACTTACAAAATAAATCATTATAATTGCATCAGGCTGAGTTTTTGAGAAAATGAAATTGTATGATTTTTTTACAGTTGATGGATGAAAGTTATACACTTTATAATTTGGTTTGAATATTAAGGTGCTGAATATTAATATATTGTAACTTTGGCACGGTATTGGCATATATTTTAAGCGAGTAAATGTAACANTATTATGCTTAAACAGATTTTTTATGCGTGGAGATCNGTAATTCATTCTCCAAGACAATCNGTGATAAAAATGGTGAGNCTGAGCTTCGGCATAGGCATATCCATTATTTTATTCTCCTGGATTGCTTATTTAAAGAGTTTTGANACGTTNTATCATGACCACGANAGGATTTATCNATTGNGGATGTCATGGGAATTGNNTGACCGTACTATTCCGCCAAGTTCAACGATTATCGGAAAGCTCCCCGAGGGCGTTTACGAAGAGATGGCTGACATAGTTGAAAGCGCTGTTTCCATGAGACCCGTGAGAGAAATCAGAATGAG
>WFMA01000165.1 GCA_009177195.1 Bacteroidales bacterium
TGTCTACGCCTTCAATTTTGTCGATTACCGCCATATAAGGCTTAAATCCGATACGCTGTTTATGTTTTGTCCAAATTTCATTCTTGAATATAAAGAATGCGCTTGTTTCGATATACACAGGTTCAATCGTTTGTGTCCGTGGAATGTCTTTGAGAGAATAGTTTAACGGCTTTTCTTTAAACCATGTAAATGTCTGTATTTTTTCAGCGCTAAATGCTGAGTCATACTCCCCGCTCTTCACTTTATTCAGCGCATTTTCTATCGTGTCCGGCTTTATAAATGGAGAGGTGGTGTGACAAAGCATATATATGTCCGCATTTACAGTATTTGTAAATTCTTCGTAGATGTCTTTTCCCAATGTGCTATCTTCATCAAGATACTCTGGACGTTTAAGCAATTGTACTCCGGCAGGGAGAAATGGAAGTATCTCATCGGAACTGCAATATACATAGATTTCATCGATTCCTTTCACTTTGACAAGAGTATCGAGTATGTAACGAAGAAGGGGCTTTCCGCCGAGTTCTTTTAAATTCTTTACCTGCCANACGCTTACTGTTCNATCGNATGGGAACGAATGCAACTGTTTTCATTGTTNATTTATTGNGGGACACAATTAATAGAATCGATTATACCAACAAGTCTGTCGCTGTCGTCGACAACGATTAGTGAGTGAACTTTATCAGCATAAATAAGCTTTTCTGCTTCGGTTAATTTCGCACTCTGGTTGATAGTTTTGGGGTTTCTGTTTGCGATGTCGGCTACCTTAAGCCCAAAAAATTCTTGTTGATGGTTTTGCATGGCTCTTCTGATATCTCCATCGGTCACAATTCCGATAACAACTCCAGTGCTATCAGTTACTACGGCAAGCCCAAGTTTCGCGTCGCTTACCTTGATTATGGTGTCGCTTACTTTATTGTCAAGGCTTACAACTGGAAGATTTTCAGTAGCCATCACATCCTTAACCTTATAAAGCAGTCGTCGACCGAGAGAGCCGCCGGGATGAAACTGGGCGAAATCTTCTGCTTTGAAATTTCTAACCCTCATCAGCGCGCAAGCGAGGGCGTCGCCCATAGCTAAAGTGGCGGTAGTTGATGACGTAGGCGCAAGNTTGAGCGGGCATGCTTCTTTGCTTACTCTCACGTTGAGATGGCAGGTGGAATATTTTCCTAATAGGGAGTTAGGATTGCCTGAAATTCCGATGATAGGGATATTTCTTTTGAGAAGTATCGGGATGAAGCGTAGTAATTCATCCGTGTTTCCGGAATAAGAAATTGCTATTACGACATCTTCGGAAGTGAACATTCCTAAATCGCCATGATAGGCGTCAAGAGGGTTTACATAGAAACTTGGAGTCCCGGTGCTTGCAAATGTCGCTGCGATCTTAGCTCCGATATGTCCTGATTTGCCAACTCCAGTGACGATGGTGCGTCCTTTGGCGTTATATATAAGATTGACTGCCTGTGTGAAATTTTCATCGAGTTGCGGTATTAAGTCCAGTAGAGCTGTTGCTTCGTCCTGGAAGCATTTCTTACCGTAATTCTGTATCTCGTCCATAATGTTAAAGCAATGATTTTATGACCGACTCCAAATCCTCTAGTTTCAGCATATTTGGTCCGTCGCTTAAGGCATTGTCAGGGTCGGGATGTACTTCAAAGAAATATCCGTTGGCTCCGAATGCTTTTGCCGCTAACGCCATTGCCGGGACAAATTCTCGATTTCCTCCTGTCCTGCCACCTGCCGCTCCTGGTCTTTGCACAGAATGTGTGCAGTCCATTATTACAGTGTCTGTCCACTTTTTCATGTCGGAGATATTTCGGAAATCTACTGCGAGGTTATTGTATCCATACGTGTTTCCGCGTTCCGTTAGCCAAACTTTCTCGTTGCCGGATTCTTTGACTTTCTGAACAGGATATTGCATGTCATCTCCGGATAAAAATTGGGCTTTTTTGATGTTTACGGTTTTTCCCGTTTGGGCAGCCGCAACCAATAGGTCTGTTTGCCNACATAANAATGCNGNAATTTGCAACANATCTACAACTTCTCCTGCCGGANCNGCTTGATAGNATTCATNAATATCGGTGAGGGTTCGCAATCCAAATCGGGATTTTATATCTGATAGCATTTGCAGCCCTTTTTCTAACCCTGGTCCACGAAATGAATTTATTGAAGTTCGATTCGCTTTGTCAAATGATGACTTGAATATTATATCCAGTTGATATTTTTGATTAAGTCTTACGATTTCGGACGCTACATTGTCTAAGATGTCCATGCTTTCTATTACGCATGGTCCGGCTATGAAAATTGGTTTTTTGTCAGACATTGAAGTATGAGATTTGTTTTATTGTTCAAGTATAATTTCTAAATCTCGGTTGAACGGACCGATTCGTCAATGATAGGAGATTGTAAAAGATATGGGGTTTAGAGGGGTGAGTTGAGTTCTATCTCTTTTCGTGTGGAGAGGATTGCATCGCGGGTGGCGATGTTTATCTTTTTCATTTTGAACAATTGATAGAGCGTTACTATCAATGCTGCGATTGTGACTATGTCGGCTATGCCTGACAGCCAATTCATCTTTCACTTAGGAGAAAGGGGTGTCAATAATCGGTAATTATTGATTTCTTTTATGGAAGTGACCTTGTTTATCAGACGAGGCGCACGAAGTGGTGGGGGATGTGTGCCGAGACGCCGATGTTGAGGTTGGCGAGGGTGACCGCCACTATGATGTGGAGTGGAAAGCGGGGCGATGGACCGAGATATATTCCGCGGGCTCCTTTCCATTCGCCGTCGGTAACAATTACCTGGCTGCCTTTTTGATATGCCGGCTCGGTCGTTTCTTCGGGGAAGAAGCAGGCGATCTCCTTGGAGGGGATGCTGTTGAGGTACATGAACATCTTCATTTCCCGCTCGGGGATGATGGCGAGGCGGCGGGTGTTGTCGTTTTTGTAGTCGTAGGTATAGGCTACGTTGTGGAACTGTTTTTTTATCCGCTCGGCGTGGCTGAGCGTTGTGTGGAAGAAGAGGATGTCGCGTATCAGCTGGTTGCGGGTCTTTTTTACGCCTGTGGGGGTGTTGGCGTAGCTTTCGGTTTCTGCTGCGAACACTCCTGTGCCGGGAAATTGGTGTGAAATATCTGCGCTGACTGTATCAACGGGCTGTTTGAGGCATCGCATGGCAAACCAGTACTGGCGATTGTGGTCCACTGCGGCAGCGACTTCCCGCAGGGTGGAGGAGAAGAGTGGGGTGTCGGCGGCGAGAGTGTCAAATGCGGCGGGGCGTACGCGGGCGGCGTTGAGCCACGTGGAGCGCGTGTTGTCAATTGACAGCGGTTTTTCAATCCGTGCTTTTTCAGCGATCAGCGACAGGGTGGAGTTTAGTCGGGAGGCACGCGCTGTGGTTTCNTCAGGAGTCAATTCTTCAGCTCCGGAATGGAAGGCGTAAGGGGTGCCGGCGTTGAAATATTCGTCGGCGATCGCTTCTGCCGCTTCGATNAGCGGNATTGACCGCTGGGACAGGGTGAGGGCTTGGAGTGCGAGCATGCGTGAGGTTATGCTCATCATTTCGGTCATCGACAACCCTCCGCACAGGAAGCTGAATAGCCATAAAGCTCGCGCTTTTTCAAACACCGGGAGGCTTTCGAGATCGAGAGCTATGAGTTTGCGTATCTCCTGAGTGGTGAGCAGCGAACGGGTTGACTCGCTGTTGCCCATCTCTTTTGTGTCGAATGCCGAAGTGTCGACTTTGACGCCTTTTGCCGCTGCTTCGCGACACACTGTGTAGAGGAGCCTCAGGTAGGTGGCGCGGGTGTTTTCCGACAACCCTTCTTGTTCTACCATCCACGAGGAGAAGCCGTCGACCCACTCTTTGTCAATGTCAGAAAGGGGGATGTCGCTTCCGTCGAGATACTGCTCGGTTTTTCTGGCGCAGAATGCAAGCTTGCGCGCTGTGGTGGCTTTTCCCCGGCGAAACTGTTCTTCGATCGACTTGCGGATTGAGTCAACCAATGTGTCGGTCCTTACCTCTGTTTCTGTCATTGAAAAAAAAGGAACTGGCTCAAATTTCAGCAATACTTTAACTCCCCTCTGTCCTGCCGACTCTGCGACATCAGATAAAGGGTGGAGTTTCGCCGGAATGACTTGATAGATTGCAGTCTATCAACTGCCAAGCGTTTTTCGAGCCACGATGTGACTGTCATGATGAATGATAGAAATGCTATTGTTCTTTGTGGAACGAGCCTTTCTGTGTTGCAAAAATATAAAATAAAAGTGGATTAAGCAAATAAATTGGGCGGTTGTGGATGACAATAACGGCTTCAATGCACGGCGAATGATTTCGCACACATTGAAGCCGTTGGATTCCATGATTGAAGTATGCTGACTGTCTTTAGTCTTTAGTTGGTCGATTTGTCATCGGGAGTCGCAGGCGCGGGTTTTGGCTTGCGCATTTTTCCGAAGTTGGTTATGACCATTCCACCTACAATCACGAGCATCGCTATTGCCTGAATCAGCCTTAAGTGGCTGAGTCCCATGAGCACGGCTGAGATTGTGGCGAATACCGGCAGAAGATACTGGTATAGCGAAACGAGCTCCGAACCGATATTTTTGATAGCCGGTTGCACGAGGAAATAGGCTATGAATGTCGGGCAGAACAGGATGAATCCAATTTCGATCCACGGGGNGGCATNGGTAGNGTGGAGAATTGGCATGTGGGACATTTCGGGCACAAGGACGAGNGCCGGNATTGCAGCGAAGAGAAATACCCAGCGCAACATGGTGACCGGCTTGTAAATCTTGGTGGGACCTTCCAGTATCACGAGGTAAAATGCATAGCATATCGTCGACGCAACAGCGAGTAGATTGCCCAGTAATCGGTCGCTGCCCTGAGTCCCGCTTCCGCCGGCGGCTTCAACAATCACCAGAACGGCACCGGCAAACGACACAACCACCCCGAGCCATTCGAGAAGCGAGGTGTGTCGGTGCTGAAATAGCACTCCTATGAGAATTACGAATACCGGGGGAAGCGTCATTATGATTGATATATCGATGGGGTCGCCATATTTTAGCGAGGTAACAAACAGGAATATGAATCCGAACAGCCCGATGAAGCCGGCGAGAAAAAATTTGAGCCAATCATGTCCTGCGATGCGGCGATGAGTGGTAAAAATCGATGCGATCCAGAATAGGAGGCAGCCGCCTATAAGCCTCACTGCTGTTATTCCGTTGGCACTCATCCACTCAGGGATGAGGGCTTTTGTAGCTGAGACGTTTATGCCCCAAAATATTGTGGCTATCAATATACAAGCGTTTCCGGCGATGAAACTTCCTTTGCTGTGAGCCGGTGATGTGTTGTTGTCAGGTGTTGAGTTCATTTTAATGTTTTTTCATTGTTTATCGATTCTATAACAATCATCCTCGTCAAGATTCCTTTTTTGTAACAAATTTTTAACAAAATTATTTGTGTGTAGCCTTTTGTGTCATAACGATATTTAACTGCCTTCTTGTTGTGGAGGTGTGTCGGCTGGGAAGAAGATAGAGGGATGAAACTTTGGAATTGTATGGCTAATTTTTTAATTTTGTGTCATTATTCTTAAATCTGATTCCGACCTGATATGTTAATGACGCAATATACTAAACGGCTGTTTTCAATTTTATTTCTTGTCTTGCTTGCGCTTGATGGAATTTGGGCTCAGCGTCACGTGAGCCAGCAGCGCATGGCTGAGATTTANGAGGAGTCNAANACNCCTTATAAATANGGTCTTGTNNTAGCNCCTNCCGATAATAAGCATAAAATCGATTGCCCTACGGTGTTTCGTGAGGGGGATAAATGGTATATGACCTATGTGGTCTATAACGGACGGAAAGGTAAAGACGGTCGCGGTTATGAGACGTGGCTTGCGGAAAGTGATAATCTTCTTGAGTGGAGGACTCTTGGCAGAATTCTATCTTATAAGGAGAGCGGNTGGGACATGAATCAGCGTGGCGGATTTCCAGGGCTNATAGATATGGAGTGGGGCGGAAGTTATGCAATGGAGCGTTATAATGACCGCTGCTGGATGACATATATAGGAGGAGAGGGCACCGGCTATGAAGCGGTGAATGCTCCGCTTTATGTAGGGCTTGCGTGGACCCGGGAGAATCCCGCTACCGCTCATGAATGGCAGTCGCTTGACCGACCGATTCTTTCGATTAAAGACGACGACGTTCAATGGTGGGAGTCGTTGACACAGTATAAAAGCACCGTTTACAGGGATCCGAATCTCATGCTCGGCGCTCCCTTTGTGATGTTTTATAATGCCGGAGGGATTAATCCTGAAACGGGGATGAAAGGGGAGCGGATAGGCATTGCTCTGTCTGAAGATATGGAGCATTGGCGGCGTTATGAAGGCAATCCGGTGTTTACTCATGAAGCGCAGGGGACAATCACCGGCGACGCTCAAATTCAGAAGATGGGAGATGTCTACGTGATGTTTTATTTTTCTGCGTTCAATCCGTCACGGTCCTACAAGGCGTTCAACACATTCGCTTGCAGCTATGATCTTGTGACCTGGGACGACTGGGCTGGGGATGATCTGATCTATCCGACGACAGATTATGACGAAATGTTCGCTCATAAAAGCTATCTGGTGAAGCACGATGGCGTCGTCTATCACTTCTATTGCGCCGTGAACGACGCCGAGCAGCGTGGGATAGCTGTTGCGACCAGCAAGCCTATGGGAGAGTCGACAGTTCATTTCCCGGAGCGTCCGGTGAAAAAGGAACGTACTAAGAATTCCGGAGAAAATAAGGCGACCAGTTCAACTTCTGCCGTGCAATGATTCTTGACAGTCAATGTAATTCTCAAGCATAAATGAAATTGAATCTGAAAATAGCATTGTTTCTCCTCTGTTTTGCCTCGTTTGCGATTGCCTCAACTCGCAGAAAGTCTCATGATTGGGAGAATCAACATATATTGCAAATTAATCGAGAGCCGGCGCGCTCTTCGTTTATCCCTTACGGTGAACGTAGAGGGGACNGGTCGATAAGCCTTAATGGCGAATGGATGTTTCATTGGGCTGCGACTCCCGATGGGCGTATTGCGGGATTTCAAAACCTTGACTTCGATGACACGAAGTGGGATAAATTGCCGGTGCCTGCCGTGTGGGAAGTCAACGGCTACGGAACGCCAATCTATGCTTCAGCCGGCTATACTTTCAAAATCAATCCTCCTTTTGTCACCGATGAGCCGAAGAAAAACTACACTGCATTTATCGAGCGTAACCCCACTGGGCAGTATCGGCGTGAGTTTGACATTCCGGTATCATGGTTGGCGGGACAAACCTTCTTGCGGTTTGACGGTGTGATGAGCGCTTTTTATGTGTGGATTAACGGAGAGTTTGCCGGATATTCGCAGGGAAGCACCGAAACGTCGGAATTCAATATAACCCCCTACATTCATGCCGGAAAAAACACTATAGCCGTGGAGGTATACAAGTATAGTGATGGGTCTTATCTTGAGGATCAGGACTTCTGGCGTTTTGCCGGAATACAGCGGGATGTTACGCTTTTCAACACGCCAAACGTGCGCATCAGCGATTTCACCGTCAGGACTCTTCCCGACGAGAATTATCGTGATTTTACATTTCAGCTCGACCCTGAGTTCAGTGTTTACAACGGTGAGCGAGGAAAGGACTACCAATTGAAAGTCATGATTTCAAAAAATGGGCATGACAGGGTGGTTGACACAATTATTGCGATAAACGACATTCTGGATTTGGATCACAAAGCGGCAGTGATGAATGAATGGTTTCCCCAACGAGGTCCCAGAAAAACGGGGCGTGTATCGACTGTTGTCCACTCTCCCGAGCGCTGGACTGCGGAAACTCCGTCGCTCTATGACTTGACGCTTGAACTTTGTGATGCCGACGGCAAGGTTATAGAGCGAGCAGGGTGTAAAGTGGGATTCAGAAGCGTTCAGGTGAAAAACGGGCAAGTGCTCGTGAACGGTATGCCTATACGCTTCCGTGGCGTTAACCGCCATGAGCATGACCCGAAACTGGCACGCGTGATGACCGATGAAATGATGATAAAGGATATAAAGCTGATGAAGCAGGCTAATGTGAACGCCGTTCGCACAAGCCATTATCCCAATCATCCGCGATGGTATGAACTGTGTGATTCGTTCGGACTTTATGTAATGGACGAGGCTAATATTGAAGAGCATGGATTGAGAGGAACTCTTGCCAGCGCTCCCGATTGGAATGCCACTTTTATGGACCGAGCCATACGCATGGCGGAGCGCGATAAAAATCATCCGTCAGTTATTTTTTGGAGTATGGGCAACGAGAGCGGCTATGGTCCCAATTTTGCGGCTATTTCCGGTTGGCTTCATGATTTCGATCCAACTCGCCCGGTGCATTATGAGGGCGCTCAAGGCGTGGACGGATTGCCCGACCCGTCGACAGTCGATATCATAAGCCGTTTTTATCCGAGAGTTCAGGATGAATACCTTAATCCNGGAATTGAGGAGGGCGANGAGCGNGAACGAGCNGAGAATGCCCGCTGGGAACGCTTGCTCTCTATCGCCATGCGTGAAAACGATGATCGCCCTGTTTTGACGAGCGAGTATGCTCACGCAATGGGTAATGCGATGGGCAATTTTAAAGAATACTGGGATGAGATTTACAGCCACCGCCGCATGGCGGGAGGATTTATATGGGATTGGGTCGACCAAGGCATNGAGCGAATACGTCCCGATGGAAAGCGGGAGATTGCTTACGGAGGCGATTTTGGCGATAAACCCAATTTGAAAGCGTTCTGCATGAACGGCGTTGTTTTTGCTGACCGAGGATTGAACCCCAAATACTATGAGGTTAAAACGGTTTATTCTCCGGTGGCACTCAGTTTAAAATCATTTAGTCCTGCGACGGGTAGAGTGGAGCTTTCGTTCATAAACCGCAATCACCACTCTGATTTTTCAGGATATTCAGCACGATGGACTTTGCTTGTAAATGGTGTCCCTTCTAAATCGGGAATTCTTCAGCTTCCTGATTTGAGTCCGGGGGGCGATGGTTTCGGTGCAGTAGATTTGGGGCGGATTGATGATGGCGATGATTTGCGGTTGCTTGTCTCGGTGTGTTTGAATCATGATACCGATTGGGCGCCTGCGGGACATGAGATAGTGGGCCGTCAATTTGCGCTTGCCGCTAATATGCTTGCCGTTGTGAAACGCAACCCTGAATTGATAGGAGGGCTATCAATTGATTCTACCACTGATTCCTTAATTATCAGTGGCATGGGTTTTGCAGTGGCATGGAACCGTGAGACCGGAAATCTTGTGAAATTGCTCTATGACGGACACGAAACTGTCAGTGGGTCAGACTTCCAAGCCTTTCGTGCTCCT
>WFMA01000171.1 GCA_009177195.1 Bacteroidales bacterium
GTCGATATGCTTGATACAGGCATAGATGTTCCCGATGTGCTTAATCTTGTATTCTTCAAACGTGTGCGCTCCAAAATCAAGTTTATGCAGATGATTGGTCGCGGTACTCGTCTNAGCGAGAACATATTTGGTGAAGGTCAGCATAAGGAACATTTCTACATCTTTGACTGGGGTGGCAACTTCAAATACTTCGGCGAAAATCCTAAAGAAGGNAANTTGCTAAAATCAGCATCTTTAACCGAGCGACTGTTTGGANTCAGAGCGGACATTGCNTGTGCATTNCAGGCNCCGCAATATCAAGAGGATGAGTTTGCCAAACACTTGCATGATGAGCTTAAGGAGACGTTGAAGCAAGAAGTTTTGAAATTAAATGATGCTCATATTTCGGTAAGAAATCACTGGCCTACGGTTGACAAATTCAGAAATCCCGACACATGGCAATATATTTCAGAAGTGGATGTNCTTGATTTGAAAAATGAGGTTGCTCCGCTACTTCCGAAGTCAATGGAAAATGAGCTTGCAAAGAAATTCGACCTGCTATCGCTCTATACTCAGCTCGGAATGGTTGATGAATCTTTTGACAGCCATCGACATGAATCACAGATCACCAGCATTGCGGATTCTCTGCGGAAAAGAGCTACTTTGCCGGATGTACAAGCTAAGATGCCGTTGTTAAATGAAATAATGACTTCCGCATTCTGGGAAAACAAGACTCTCGCCTCTATTGAGAATATGAGACGTGAGTTAAGGGATTTGATGAAATATCTTAAAGGGGAAAGCGGTAAGACTTTCACCGTTAATATTGAAGATGATATAACTGATGGAGGTGAAGCAGGAGAGTTCAACACGACTATGACTTATCGTGAGAAACTTCTCGATTTCCTGACAAACCGTCGCGATCATCCAGTATTGCAGAAAATCCATAACCTTGAAAACTTGACGTCAGACGATATTGAAGAACTTGAGAGAATACTATGGCAGGAACTAGGCACTAAAGAAGACTATGAACGCTATCTTCGCAGAGAGAGGATGACTTCTGATATTCCTGTCGCAGCATTTATTAGAAAGGTTGTCGGTCTTGACAGGAAGAAAGCTATCAGCTTGTTTACAGAGTTCATTTCTGCTAATAGCCTGACGGCGGAGCAGGAAGAGTTTATTAATAATATTCTCAACTACGTTTGTCAGAATGGAGATATGGAGAAGAAGGTATTTCGCGAAAATCGCATATTCCGCGATTCACTCCTACGCTACTTCCCTGACAAAGCAGCAAAGGTAGCTCAATTCGTGACTATGCTACATGATGCAATAACCGCAGCATAAACGATTATCCATTTGGAAAATTCAAAAGTTATTACAATTATGTCTTCCAATAAATATAGTTACCAATGAAATATATTAGAATCATGTCGACACTTGTTCAATCAAGAAATATAGAAATCTCTGACATATCTGATGACTTGGATTAAATCTGATTGAACAGAGATGGAAAGCGGACGGATAATATTATTCCAGACGGTGAGAGGCTCAAGGAGTTTGAGGCGTGGAAACAAGGAGAAGGCATTTATATCAATACTCCCGACGAGCTTAGTACAATGATTCATGAGCCCATAAAAAAGCAAGAGGCTAACCTTAACAGCCGCCTCCGTAACTCCTTCAACTGCGTGGTTGATGAGCTGATTTTATAGAGCAAAGTTACTAGTTTTACGTGAATCCAACATATTTATCTATGCATTTGTTTCATGCATTTCCCCCATCCACCCCTCGATTATGCATGTGGATAGATTTTTATCTGTGGAGAATCAAAATCTGAAATTGGATTTGGATTTGTTCATATAATGGATTATCTTTGCGACGGAAACCAACAGGGGTGCTGAACCGCAGGCGGTGAGGCTGAGATTATACCCTTTGACCTGATGCAGATAATGCTGCCGTAGGAACGTAAGTTTTTATATATTCTTCGATATTCAGTTCGCCTCCGTTGCTATCCGCTATTTTTGGAAATGCAGGAGGAAGAATGAAACATTACCCCACAGTACTTTCGATTGCCGGCTCTGACCCGTCGGGTGGNGCCGGAATTCAANCCGACATAAAAACATGCACGGCTCTCGGCTGCTATGCTATGGCGGTTGTGACAGCTCTCACGGCACAGAACAGCATGGGAGTCAGCCGGGTTTTCAATGCTTCTGATTTTCTTGAGTCGCAACTTGCGGCGGTGTTGGACGACATTCAGCCCGATGCCGTCAAAATCGGTATGCTTCCTGATGTAAAGTCGGTGAGGGTTGTTGCGGAAATGATAAAGCGCTACGGATTGCGAAATGTGGTGCTCGACCCGGTCATGGCATCGACTTCGGGGCATGAACTGTCGGCGGCGACAGCCGTTGGCGTTATGTGCCGCGAGCTTTTGCCGCTGGTTACGCTTGTTACGCCCAACATTCCCGAAGCTGAAATTCTTGCCGGAATGGATGAAATCGACACTGTTGACGACGCATTGATCGCAGCGTGCAGGATTGCGGAGCGCCACGGAGCAGCCGCTGTATTGGTTAAAGGAGGGCATGCTTGCCGGCAAGGGGATTTGCTCTACGACTCTGAAACAGGGCGCGTATCGGTGTTTGACGGGGAACGCTTTGACACCCCCAATACTCATGGAACCGGTTGCACGATGTCGTCGGCTATAGCAAGCGCCCTTGCCATGGGATGCAGTCTTGAAGAGGCGGTGAGCCGAGCCAAGCAATTCATAGTGGCGGCAATCGGGGAGGGTGCCGANTATAATATAGGANNCGGGCATGGCTCGGTCAATCATCTGTTTAATATCATAAATCATCCNATAGAATGGAAATAAAGGTGAATAACGAAACCCGCATTGTCGATGCGGGAACGACGGTGGCTGATATTGTAGGCGCGGCTGCTGTAGGCGTGGCTGTTGCTGTCAATGGTAAGATCGCCAAGAAATCAGAATGGACTAATGCTGTGCTNAAAGATGGCGATGACGTGGTGGTGATTCGCGCGGCTTATGGAGGATGATTTTCTCATAATTGGAATCACCTTGCCCGCGCCTGAAGTGGAAAATGAGGCGAGACGCATAGTGGAGCTTCTTGAAAGGGGCGCCGTGGACCGGATGCACCTTCGCAAGCCCAATGCTGACGGCTCGGTTTTGGAACGACTGCTTGACGCCATCCCTCGTGAGTATCATTGCCGGTTGTCGCTTCACGATGCCCCGCAGCTCACGGAAAAGTATCCCGAAGTGGGCTTCCACTTCAACGGTCGCCATCCCTCGGGGGTGAANGCTCCTGTTCTGAGCCGTTCATGCCATTCGGTGGATGAGGTAATAGCTTCAGAAACGGGACTCGATTATGTTACGTTGTCACCCGTATATGATTCGATATCAAAACCGGGCTATGCCGGGCAGTTCTTTAATCTGACTCAATCCGGGCAGTCGTTGTGCCGGGTAGTAGCCTTGGGGGGAGTGACCCCCTCTCGTTTCAGCGAGCTTAAACGGATGGGCTTCAGGGGAGCGGCTATGCTTGGCTATCTTTGGAGCTTTAACGTGAGCGTGAATAATATCGCCGAAGAAATAGCAAGGAACCGTATATTGTAGAAATAACTGATGAAATGGAGAAATTGCAATTTATAACCGATGGGCATGATGTCGACTCAACAGTGACGCAAGCTGCCGAAGCGATTGCGGGAGGGTGTCGCTGGGTACAGATAAGAATGAAAGATGCCGCCGACAGCGACGTGCTTGAAGCCGCTCGGCGCATCCTGCCTGTTGCACGGGCAAGTAGCGCGACGGTGATCATTGATGACCGGGTTCATCTTGTGAAAGCAGCCGGCGTAGACGGCGTGCATCTCGGCAAGGAGGATATGAGTTCGGCGGAAGCTCGCAGCGTGTTGGGACCTGATGCGGTGATCGGTGTCACCGTCAACACCTTGGAGGATATTCTGGCACTCGACCATGCCATTATCGACTATATGGGCATGGGTCCCTTCCGCTTTACCACGACTAAGAAGAAGCTTGCCGCCACGCTCGGATTGGACGGCTATCGAAACATCCTTTCGGAAGCCCGCGCGGCAGGAGTGACGACTCCCGTTGTCGCCATAGGGGGTATAACGATTTCCGACGTACATTCGCTGATGGCTGTAGGCGTGAACGGAGTTGCGATAAGCGGAGCTATAAGCCATGCTGAAAATCCCGCAGCGGCAACCCAAGAGTTTTTGAAAATATTGAATCAAAATATATAAACATGAAAGATAATCTTATTATCGGAGACCGCGAGTTTTCGTCGCGTCTCTTTGTGGGAACGGGTAAGTTTTCTTCGCCCCGGGTTATGCTTGAATCGATCGTTGCGTCACAGTCGCAGATGATAACGGTGGCGATGAAGAGGGTAAACATGATGAATGAGGCTACCGACGATATGCTCACTCATATAAATAGGGAACATGTTCAACTATTGCCCAATACTTCGGGGGTGCGCGACGCGCGCGAAGCGGTGCTTGCCGCCCAGATGAGCCGTGAAATCTTCTCGACCAATTTCATCAAACTGGAAATTCATCCCGATCCGAAGTATCTGATGCCTGATCCTATTGAGACTCTCCGCGCGACCGAGGAGCTCGCAAAAGACGGGTTTATCGTGTTGCCCTACATTCAGGCTGACCCGGTGTTGTGTAAACGGCTTGAAGAGGCAGGAGCTGCTGCGGTGATGCCGCTTGGCGCTCCCATCGGAACCAACAAGGGGCTTCGCACAGCCGATTTTCTTGAAATAATAATAGAGCAGAGTCAAGTGCCGGTAGTGGTCGACGCCGGACTCGGTGTGCCGTCCCATGCCGCAGCCGCGATGGAGATGGGCGCCGATGCCGTTTTGGTAAACACGGCTATCGCNGTCGCCGACGATCCTGTGGCTATCGCNGATGCTTTCCGTCTTGCCGTCATCGCCGGGCGTAAAGCATTTCTTGCCGGTCCCGGCGCTGTTTCGTCTCATGCCGTAGGCACCAGCCCATTAACCTCATTTCTTAACGAATAATAGTTTTGCATGATGAAAATTTCCAATATCGACGTTTCGTCCTATCCCAACTCCGAGAAAATTTATAAAAGCGGAACGCTGTATCCCGACTTGAAAGTTGCAATGCGCCGCATCAATCAATATCCCACCGTGACGATCGAAAACGGCAAGCGAATAGAATCGCCCAATCCTCCTGTCACGGTCTATGACACCAGCGGACTCTACACCGATTCTTCCTATAAGCATGATATAAACCGCGGATTGCCGCGAACGAGAGAGGAGTGGATCGAGCGCCGTGGCGACACGGTTGAGCTTGACGAGGTGACAAGTGCCTACGGCAGGGAGCGCCTTGCCGATAAATCGCTCGATGGAATCCGTTTCCCGTTGCGCCATCGTCCCCGGGTGGCTATGGATGGAAAGCATGTCACCCAGATGCGTTATGCCCGTGAAGGCGTCATCACCCCCGAGATGGAGTATGTGGCGATACGTGAAAACATGGATAATGCGCAGCTTGGTATCGACAGTTATATCACTCCTGAGTTTGTGCGTGACGAAGTGGCTGCCGGAAGAGCTGTTATAGCGGCAAATATCAATCATCCCGAAGCTGAGCCTATGGTGATAGGGAGGGCGTTTTCGGTGAAATTGAATACCAATATAGGCAACTCGGCGCTATCCTCGGGCATTGAAGAGGAGGTGGCAAAGGCGGTGTGGAGCTGCTATTGGGGCGGTGACACGCTGATGGATCTTAGCACCGGCGATAACATTCATGAAACCCGCGAGTGGATTATACGCAACTGTCCCGTGCCGGTTGGAACCGTGCCCATCTATCAGGCGCTTGAAAAGGTAGGCGGCGATGTTTCGCGGCTCACGTGGGAAATCTACCGTGACACATTGATTGAGCAGTGTGAGCAGGGAGTGGATTATTTCACCATTCATGCAGGAGTGCGCAAGGAGCACGCCCGTCTCATTGAAGAGCGCTTGACCGGGTGTGTGTCGCGCGGCGGTTCCATAATGACGCAATGGTGTGTGATTCATGATTCGGAAAATTTCCTCTACACTCATTTTGATGAGATTTGCGAAATCCTTGCGCGATATGACGTGGCTGTTTCTCTTGGCGACGGGATGAGACCCGGGTCGATTCATGATGCCAACGACCGGGCTCAGTTCCTTGAACTCGATATTCTGGGAGAACTTGCTCAGAAAGCGTGGGAGCACGACGTGCAGGTGATGATCGAGGGTCCCGGACATGTGCCTATGAACAAGATAAAAGAGAATATGGACAGGGAGATAAAGAGCTGTCATGAAGCTCCGTTCTATACTCTCGGACCGCTTACTACTGACATCGCTCCCGGATATGACCATATAACTTCGGCGATAGGAGCAGCCAATATCGGCGCGTTGGGAACAGCTATGCTCTGTTATGTCACGCCGAAAGAGCATCTGTCGCTTCCCACTCTTCAGGATGTGCGCGACGGGGTCATAACATATAAGATCGCCGCTCATGCCGCCGATTTATGCAAAGGGTTCCCCGGAGCTCAGGTGCGTGACGACGCGCTTTCAAAAGCTCGCTATGAATTCAGGTGGAAAGACCAGTTCAATCTCTCGCTTGACCCGGAAAAAGCCCGGAGCATATATCTTGAATCGCGTCGCAACGCCCCCGATGCNGACGACCGTTTNTGCACGATGTGCGGACCGAATTTCTGCGCGATGCGTATATCACAAAATATCTCTGACCGATGCGACCGATAGATGAAACTGTCAACGGCTCAGGTTTTGCCAGGGAAATAACGAGATATGACTGGGACTTAACCTCGACAGCCGTGAAAGAGGCGAGTGACGCTGACGTGAAAAGGGCGCTCGGCAAGGCGGTGCGCAACGTGAAGCAGCTTGATGAAAATGATTTCATTGCTCTGATATCGGATGCTGCCGCTCCTTATATTGAAGAGATGGCTCAACTGAGCCGGCATTACACGCTTGAACGGTTTGGGAAAACGATATCAATGTATATTCCCATGTACGTTTCCAACGCTTGCTCCAACAAATGCGTGTATTGCGGATTCAATCATGACAATCCCATTTCCCGCACGATTCTCACCATGGATCAGGTAAAGGCTGAATGTGAGGGTATCAAGCGGCTTGGTCCGTTTGAGAATCTGCTGATTGTGAGCGGAGAGTATCCGGCGGTGTGCGGAACTGAGTATTTTGAACAGGTGCTTGACGTTTGCCGTCCTTATTTTCATAACATGACGATAGAGGTTCAGCCCATGCGCGAAGCTCAGTACAGGCAGCTTGTGGCTAAAGGACTCAACGGAGTGGTGTGTTTCCAGGAGACCTATAATAGGGAAGCCTATCGCGAGTGTCATCCCCGGGGAATGAAATCGATATATGAATGGAGGCTTAACGGATATGACCGAATGGGGCGAGCCGGCGTACATAAAATTGGCATGGGGGTTCTGCTCGGATTGCAACCTGACTGGCAGACCGATGTGGTCATGATGGCGCGCCATCTGCGATACTTACAGCGTAAGTATTGGCGCACACGTTATAGCATAAACTTCCCGAGAATGTGTCCGTCGGAGAGCGGCTTCTCGCCTCGGGTCGTTGTCGACGACAGGCAGCTGGCTCAGTTGACGTTCGCTTTCCGATTGTTTGACCATGATGTCGACATTTCCTATTCCACTCGTGAAAGCGATCGATTCCGCCGCAACATGATGCAGCTTGGAGTNACGTCGATGAGCGCGGGGAGTCGCACTGAGCCCGGAGGATATGCTTCGGTCAAGGACTCCTTGGAGCAGTTTGCGATTACCGACAGNCGNGCTCCTGAAGCCGTCGCCGCCGATATACGCGATTCGGGCTATGACGTGGTGTGGAAAGACTGGGACAATATATTTGACTGAATCATGGAGTTGGATAAAGAGAGCGCCATCAGATATTCCCGATCCATAATGTTGCCTCCGATTGGCGAAGCGGGACAGTTGAGGCTGCTTGCCGGCTCGGTCATGATAGTAGGAGCGGGGGCGTTGGGAAGCATCTGCGCCATGTATCTTGCCGCGTCGGGAGTGGGTCGCATCGGCATTGTCGATTTCGACGTTGTCGGTCTCTCCAATCTTCAGCGGCAGCTCTCCTATACGGAAAGTGATTTAGGAGAGTTGAAAGTAGAGGTTCTCGGTCGACGTGTTTCAGCGATAAACTCAGGCGTTAAAGTTGAAATCCATAATGAAATGCTGACTTCAGGGAATGCCGGGGCGCTGTTCAGGGATTACGACATTATAGTCGAGGGATCGGATAATCCGGCGACGAAACACCTTGTCACTGACGTTGCCGCTGAGCTTGGTAAGCCGTGTGTGCTCGGTGGAGTGCGTGAGTTCACGGGGCAGGTGATGACATTTTCCGGCTCAGGGGCGAGGTTCCGTGATCTCTTCCCCGATTCGCAGTGCGATTCCGGATTCACGCCTTGCTCGTTGGGCGGCGTGTTGGGACCTCTGCCCGGAGTCATTGCTTCGCTTCAAGCGGCTCAAGTGATTAAACTGCTTTGCGGTGTTGGCGATTGCCTCAAGGATGAATTTTTCCAGATTGATTTAATGACTATGCAGGCAGTGAAATTTGAAATTGATTAGAATTTTTCTGAAACAGATATTTAATCGGTCGGAGCCTTAATCTCTCATGTTTTTTTGTACCTTTGCAGATATAAAAATTTATAGACGTGGACGAAAAAAAGTATACCTATGATGAAGCGATTGAGGCTTCGCTGAAATATTTTGGCGGTGATGAGCTTGCCGCCCGTGTGTGGGTGACGAAATATGCTCTTAAGGATTCGGCAGGAAATATTTTTGAGCTGACTCCTGAAGACATGCATTCGCGCATAGCCCGGGAGATTGTTCGCATTGAGGACCGTTACCCCAACCCTATGAGCTATGATGAGGTGATGGGCTTGCTTCGCAATTTCCGCTACATTGTGCCGCAAGGTTCTCCCATGTCGGGAATCGGCAACAATCATCAGGTTGGTTCGTTGAGCAACTGTTTTGTTATCGGCGTTGACGGCACCCCCGACTCCTATGGCGGTATTATGAAAATCGACGAGGAGCAGGTGCAGCTCATGAAGCGTCGCGGCGGAGTGGGGCATGACTTGAGCCACATCCGTCCTAAAGGCACTCCGGTTAAGAATTCAGCGCTCACCTCGACAGGTCTTGTCCCGTTTATGGAGCGCTATTCCAATTCCACAAGGGAAGTGGCGCAGGACGGACGCCGCGGAGCGCTGATGATGACTGTGAGTATAAAGCACCCCGATAGCGAAGCGTTCATTGACGCCAAGATGACTGAAGGAAAAGTGACCGGAGCCAATGTTTCCGTGAGAATTGACGATGATTTCATGCGTGCGGCTATTGAAGGAACTCCCTATCATCAAACCTTTCCTGTCGATGCTACAGAAAAACCGATAGTTGAAAAAGATGTAGACGCTACGGCTATCTGGAACAAGATTGTCCATAACGCATGGAAGTCGGCTGAGCCCGGAGTCCTCTTTTGGGACACAATAACNCGTGAGTCGGTTCCCGACTGCTACTCTGATCTTGGTTTCCGCACCATNTCCACGAATCCTTGCGGAGAAATTCCCCTCTGTCCCTACGACAGCTGCCGCCTGTTGGCTATAAANCTCTACAGTTATGTGAAGAATCCGTTCACGCCNCGNGCTGAATTCGATTTTGAACTTTTTAAAGAGCATGTAGGGAAGGCGCAGCGCATAATGGATGATATCATCGACCTTGAAATGGAGAAGATTGACACCATTTTGGAGAAAATAGATGAAGATCCCGAATTCCCCGAAGTAAAGCAAACGGAGCGTCATCTGTGGGAAAAGATAAAAGCGAAGACTTCCAAAGGNCGACGCACAGGTGTGGGAACAACGGCTGAAGGCGACATGATNGCCGCGCTCGGACTTCGTTACGGTACTCCCGAGGCAACCGATTTTTCAGAAAAAGTACACAAGACGCTGGCTCTTGCCGCTTATCGTTCGTCAGTTCAGCTTGCCGCCGAGCGTGGAGCGTTTGAAGTATATGATTCTGAAAGAGAGAAAAACAATCCCTACATCAATCGCTTGCGTGAGGCTGATCCGGAACTTTACGAAATGATGCTGAAGAACGGTCGACGCAACATTGCGTGTCTCACCATCGCCCCCACGGGAACTACAAGCCTCATGACTCAGACCACATCGGGTATCGAGCCGGTCTTTCTTCCGGTTTATAAACGCCGCCGCAAGGTGAACCCCAACGACCCTGCCGTGCATGTCGATTTTGTCGATGAGACAGGAGATGCGTTTGAGGAGTATATCGTTTACCATCCCAAATTCGTGACATGGATGGAGGTGAACGGCATTCCGGTGAAAAAGGATTATTCTCAGGAAGAGCTTGACGGCATATTGGCTCGCTCGCCTTATTATAAAGCGACATCCAATGATGTCGACTGGCTCGAAAAGGTTAAGATGCAGGGACGTGTTCAGAAATGGGTCGACCATTCTATTTCGGTGACAATAAATCTGCCTGCCGATGTGACTGAAGAGCTGGTGAACCGTCTTTATGTCGAGGCGTGGAAGTCGGGCTGCAAAGGATGCACCGTCTACCGTGACGGGTCGCGTTCGGGAGTGCTTGTTTCTGTCGAGAAGAAGCAGCCGGCGGTACCCGTTAAAATCGCCGACGCTCATGTGCTTAAACGTCCGGTTGAATTGGAGGCCGACGTGGTGCGTTTCCAGAACAATAAAGAGAAATGGATCGCTTTCGTCGGTTTGGTCGACGGACAGCCCTACGAGATCTTCACTGGTCTTGCCGATGATGACGACGGTATTTTCTGCCCGAAGAGCGTAACCAAGGGAAAAATCATAAAGGCTGTCGACGAGCAGGGCAACAAGCGTTATGATTTCCAGTTCATAAATAAGCGCGGTTACAAGACCACAATCGAGGGACTTTCCGATAAATTTAACCCCGAGTATTGGAACTATGCCAAACTAATTTCGGGAGTGCTGCGCTACGGTATGCCGATTGACCAGGTGCTGAAACTGGTAGGCGGTCTTGAGCTCGACAGCCAGTCGATCAACACATGGAAGATGGGTGTTGAGCGAGCATTGAAAAAATATCTGCCCAACGGAATGAAAGCGAGCGGTCAGCGTTGTCCCAATTGCGGCAACGAAACGCTGATATATCAGGAAGGCTGCTTGATATGCACATCCTGCGGAACATCCAAGTGCGGTTNACGCGCANAACACTTTAATANGTNAGGACGCANAGANATCTNNNGTCTGTGCGTCCTCCTTATTTTATAATAATGGCGCTTGCGGGCATTTGGGAATAAAATTCAAACAATTGGAATAATTGTGAAACTCCGAGTCATGCTGTAGGGTTAAATTTGCGTATATCTAAACCAATCTATAAAGAAATGAATATGCAAAATATCCGGTATGGCGCCGCAGCGTTGTTGACAGGCGTGATTTTATCCTCCTGTGTTTCATCGGCAGGTGAAGAGTTGGTTGCCGACAGTTNGGATTTGAACCGATACAAGGCNGTTTTGACCCAACCTCCGGTTTTAGTTCCCACGACAAAAACACCCGATGCAGCTTTGGCTGGTAACGGGGATTTGGGTATAACATTGGGAGGTACGCCCGACAGTCTTTGCCTTTACATCGGGAAAAATGATTTTTGGAGAGCCTATCCCGTTTATCCCGGTGGCATAGCATTGCCGGGCGGCATGAATCTGTTTGCGAAGTCGCTTGCAGGAGCTGATTATAGCGTGGAGCAGCTTCCCGGGACAGCAGAAATAAGGGGGCGCTTCACAAAAGGCGACACTATTCTCGCCATGACGGCATGGGTTCCCGCTACCCGGAATATGATTGTCGTAGAGCTTGAGAGCAATGAGCCGATTGACATTGACGCTTCGTTGTGGGCGGCTGAAGGAAACACGTCGACCACGGCAAGCGGGAGCGATGAAAATATATGCTGGGTCACACGCTCGTTCAAGGACACTCCCCACTTGGCTTGGGATTCCCATATCGCGCTTGCTGTGGGAGTCGCCGGCGAAAAATGGGATAATTCGGGCAAGATAACCCTGAAACCGGGTGAGAAGAAGAACGTGGTCATCACGGCATACACTAATCACGACGACGATCAATGGAAAGAGCGCGCGTTGTCCGAGACTCGCGCCGTGTCGGTCGACGAGCTTGCCCGGGTGAAGAAAGAACATCGTGACTGGTGGAACGGCTTCTGGAATGAATCGTCGGTTTCAATCGGCGACGAAGAGCTTGAACGCTATTACTATANGTCGCAATATCTGTTTGCCTGCTCGTCGAGGGAGGGTAAATTTGCGCCCGGTATATGGGGACCCTTTGTGACTCGCGATGAGGCGGCTTGGGGCGGAGANTATCATTTGAACTATAATTATCAGGCTCCTTACTGGGCTTGCTATTCTTCCAATCACGTTCACTTGGCTGACAATTTCGACCAGCCGTTGCTCGACTACATGGATGAGGGCAGAAGGCTTGCGACGGAGCTGCTCGGATGCCGCGGCATATACTATCCTGTGGGGGTAGGTCCCAAGGGATTGTGTACCTCTATGTGGCCGCTTACCCCCGAGGAGATGATGGAAAAATACTCTACTCGTGAGAATACGATCGACAACGGCTATAAATTCTTGGGACAGAAGATCAACGCAGTGTTCAGCGTTGGAAATATGCTGATGCGTCATTACAGCGTTTATGACGAGGATTATGCCCGTAAGGTCTATCCCTACATATTGGCTTGCGCTGATTTTTGGGAGGATTACTTGAAGCTTGAAGACGGACGCTATGTAATATACATGGACCACTTCAATGAAGTGATGCCCAATCATCGCAATAAGGGGCAATGGCGCCACCGTCTTGGCGATTTTAATTCAACGCTCTCGCTGGGATTGGTCAGGATGCTTTTCAAGGGGGCGGTCGATATGAGCTCGTTCCTTGGAGTGGACGCTGACCGATTGGATAAGTGGAACCATATATTGGAAAATCTTAGCGCATATCCCGTAGCTGAAAATGACGAACACCGTTTGAGCCTTAAAAACATGGAGCGCGCGCCGAAGGATGTGGAAGTGAAGCCCTCGGGCTTGAATCGAGTGTCGATCCACGGATTGATTTTGCCCGGTGGAGTAGCCGGTCCCGTGACTGACTCGGTGTTCAACGCCATCTTGCTTGAGGATGTGAATCACTGGGATGACAAGATGCGTATCGCCGATGACTGGGGCAACACGAGCAATAACGGTATTGAAACATGCTTCCCCGGAGCTGTCAGGGTGGGATATAATGCTGAGAAGCTATTGAATAATCTGAAGAAGCGCATTAATCTGAGCGTTTATCCCAACCTTTGGATAACCCAGGGCGGAGGCGGAATAGAGACGTTGGCGGCAGTGCCCCTCACAATAAATGAAATGCTGTTGCAAAGTTATGAAGGTGTGGTTCGTGTCTTTCCCAATTGGGTGATGTCGCGTGACGCTTCGTTCAACCGGCTGCGCGCCTATGGGGCTTTTCTGGTAAGCTCATCTTTGAAAGACGGCGAGATTCAGCGAGTGGAATTGATAAGCGAAAAGGGGCGTCCTTGCGTGATGGAAAACCCGTGGACGGGAAGCGACGTGGCGCTATACCGTAATGGTAAGAAATCGGAGACTCTATCAGGTCGGCGCTTTGAGTTCTCCACTTCTCCCGGAGAAGAATTAGCTCTTGTGAAAGTAGAGAAATAATGGTAATAATAAATTATTAAGGAGGGTGTCAATGACGGTTTTTTCAGTTATTGACACCCTCCTGCTATGCAATTAATGACGGATTGGCTTACTTGCCGTGAGCGGTTTTGATAGCCGAGCGTATGTTTTGCATTGGAGTGTCGGGCTTGATCGTGCATTCGGCTCCTATCATTAGAGGACCGTCAAAATCCTTCTTCACTTTTGTGACTGCATCGGCAACCTCCTCGGGAGTGCCGTCATGTATGGTCTTTTTGCGGTCAAGTCCGCCCATCATTATGCGGTTGAACATCTTTTTGCCGTCGGTTAAAGAGAATGGCTTGCCATCGACAATGTTTGGGGTGTTTACGATTTGACCCGGATAATCGATAAATCGTGTGAGGTCATCGTAGGGACCTTCGTAATCGCAAATGTGAAGAATGTTGCAACGTGTGTCTTTGTTGCATTCTGCCATCACTCGAAGATCGTAGGGCTTTACGAATCGATTGAAAAAATCGGGGACTGAATAGAACTTCTGTTCGCCACCTTGGGAAGGAGTATAAAAACCGTCCACACCAAGAGCTTTTGCGTCTTTAGCGAAGTTGACCAACGCATCGGTGAAGATTTCCAGCGCGGCAGTGACCCGTTGCGGATCTTCTTGCGCGTACTTGACCACATTGGCAGCGCCCACGGTCTGAACAAGCATTTGAAAGGGTGAGTATATAGTGGGAAGCACCATCGCCTCGTGTCCTGCTATCTTTACGATATTCTCGATCACGTCAAGAGTTGGAGCGAAGAAGTCGGCTGGGAGCGGTTTTATGAGGTCCCAGTCTTCTGGCTTCTCAATGCGTATCCTGCCATAGCCTTGTTCAAACTGCACTTTTACAATGTCCATTCCCGTCGAAAGGAAGTATTTCAGATGGGCGTTTACGGCTGCGTCTCCTGTTTTTGCATCTTTACCAAAGTGCATGAAGAATGCTGCGGGGGAATACTCGGTCTCCAGTTTTCCGTCAAGAAAACGATCCATTATTTCCCGTTTCGATGCTCCTGTTTGCGCTTGTCCTGCCAGTGCCGCGCAAAGCCATGCTGCAAGTAGTAATTTTGATTTCATGTTCATTGTTTTTGGATTGTTTTTGCAAAAGTAGTGAAAACGCATTAATGCGGTCAAGGGCTTAGCCGGTGTGGCGTTGAATTGAAATATAATCTAAAAAGATTGACATGATTTTGCTACCGTCGAGCCATGTGCCGGGATGATGGGTCAACGCTGAATTTCCGCTTAGCGAGGATTGGCTCAAAAAGCAAAGTGAAAAAAATGGCGAATATTTAGTTTTTTGTGAAAAATCTAATTAACTTTACGCAACTGTGATATGTTACATTTATAGCGATTTACTAAAATTACAAATAGCATGAAGCTGAACTTTAATATCGATTACCGCACTGCATGGGGCGAATCCATCTACATCGTGGGGGATATTCCCGCACTTGGAGAAGGAGATGAATCCAAGGCAGTGAAACTGAATCTTGACCGCCCCGGGTATTGGACCCTTTCACTTGAGTTGCCCAGCGGAACGCAAGCATTTAATTACAGATATCTTGTGCGCAACGATCACGACACTTTGCGTCGCGAGTGGGGCGCTCCCCATCGTTTCCAACCCGGATATGAGGTGCAGAGCTATGAGTTTTATGATAGTTGGCAGGATCAACCCGCCGACAAGCCCTACTACTCGGCTGTGTTCACTGATTGCATGAACCGTCGCGACCATCGTGACGAGCCGCTGACTTTGCGCGGCGGACAGCTTGAACTCAGCGTTCTTGCCCCGATGGTAGGCTCCAATGAAGTGCTCGCTATATGTGGCGACGACGAGTCGCTTGGCGAATGGGATGCTTCAAAGGCACTGGTGATGAATGATTGCAATTTCCCTGAATGGAGAATAACGCTCGACTATAAAGCGATTCAGGTGCCTTTCAGCTATAAGTTTGTAATTCTTGATAAATCGACCCGCAAGCTGCTCGCATGGGAGAATGGTGAGAACCGGGTGGTGAATATCGTGCCGGAACACAAAAAGTCTCTCGTTTCCATCAGCGGTATGCGTTTCATCAACCCCCGCCCGGCATGGCATTGCGCCGGTGTCGCTATTCCGGTATTCTCGGTTCGCACCGAGGATGACTTCGGAGTTGGCGATTTCTTCGACTTAAAAAAGGTGGTCGACTGGGCTGTTGTCACGGGGCAGAAGTTCCTCCAGATTCTCCCCATCAACGACACCACGATGACCAACACCTGGACCGATTCCTATCCCTATAATGCCAATTCCACGTTTGCTCTCCATCCCATGTATTTGCGATTGAGCGAGCTCGGCGAATTGACTGACGTGTATCGCCGTGAATATTACGAACATCTGCGTCAGGAGCTCAACGCGCTTACTGAAGTCGATTACGAGCGGGTGAATAACGCCAAGCGCGAGTACACTCGTGAAATCTATGCCCAGGAGGGTAAAAAGACATTGAACTCGCTTGATTTTAAAAACTTCGTTTCGCGCAATGAATATTGGCTTAAGCCTTATGCGGCGTTCTGCGTGCTTCGCGACGTAAACGGTACTCCCGAGTTTGGTAAGTGGGGCGAATATGCGGTCTATGAGCCGGGTAAGGTAAACGGTTTTATCGAAAATCATCAGGATGAGATAAACCTCGTCTATTATGTTCAGTATCATCTTGACCGCCAGATGCGTCAGGTTCATCAATATGCCGGTGAACACGGCGTTGCTTTCAAAGGCGACATCCCAATCGGTATTTCCCGTGATTCAGCCGACGCATGGATAAATCCCCGATTGTTCAACATGGATTGTCAGGCGGGAGCTCCGCCNGATGATTTCTCGGTTCTCGGACAGAATTGGGGATTCCCCACCTATAACTGGGAGGAGATGAACAAGGACGGCTTTGCGTGGTGGAAATCACGCTTCCGCAAGATGGCGGAATACTTCGACGCCTACCGCATAGACCACGTGCTTGGATTCTTCCGTATATGGCAGATTCCGATGGATGCCATCCACGGGNTGCTNGGCGTNTTNAACCCTGCGCTTCCCTTCTCTCCCGATGAATTGCGCAACAGCTACGACTTCTGGATNAATGTCGATCTCCAGACNCGTCCCTACATAAGGGATTATTTCCTTTATGATTTCTTCGGCGAGGATACNGATGAGGCTAAACGCCGTTTCCTCGTGGCAAAAGATAACGGCTGCTATGAACTGCGTCCCGAATTTGACACGCAGCGTAAAGTTGCCGACTACTTTGCCCTGGAGGCGAAAAATGACAAAAACACGCGCTTGTGCAACGCTCTTCTCGGGCTGATCGATGATGTGCTATTCATCGAAGACCCCTATGAGAAAGGCAAGTATCATCCGCGTATATCGGCACAGAACACTTATATCTACCGTTCGTTGAACGACTACGAGAAGTGGTGCTTCAACAGGCTTTATAATGACTTCTATTATCGCCGTCACAATGATTTCTGGTATGGAAAGGCGATGTGGAAGCTCCCCCCGTTGCTTGACTCCACGTCGATGCTCACTTGTGCCGAGGACCTCGGCATGATTCCCGATTGCGTGCCGGCGGTGATGGATCGCTTGCAGATGCTGTCGCTTGAAATTCAGCGCATGCCTAAGGATCCTCAGTGTGAATTTGGCAACACTTGGAACTATCCCTATCTGTCGGTTTGCACCACTTCGACTCATGACATGGGCGGAATACGCCAATGGTGGGAGGAGAATCGCGACGTGACTCAGAAGTATTACAACACGGTGCTCCACGAGCAAGGGGAAGCTCCCGTTTATGCCGAGCCTTGGATATGCGACAAGATTTTGACGATAAACCTTCAGTCGCCTTCGATGCTTGCCATCTTCCCGCTTCAAGACTGGTTGTCGATGAACGGCGACCTTCGCCGCCAAGATCCGCGCGAGGAGCTGATCAACATCCCGGCAAATCCTCGTCACTACTGGCGCTATCGAATGCACGTCACCGTCGAGCGACTCCTTGGAGAAACTGAATTCAATCAGTATATGCGTGACAAGATTCGTTCTTGCGGCAGGTCGATATAATAAAATTCACTTAAAAGAGAAACGGGGCGCTTGCATTGTCGAGCGCTCCGTTTATTTTGTTTAGGGTGTTGTTGTCGGTCTTGCAAATTACTGTGCTCATTTTTTTATCGTTCGATAGTAAATTGTGGAATAAATCATTATCTTTGCGATTGCTAACCGTTTCGCAGAGGTCCGGTTACGGGACTATGCGGGGCGGGCAGCGATAACATGATTTAAAAGCGTTTACTCGACGCTCTTCTTGACTCGTTGAAACCTGGAAAATTTCATTGGATTGGTCAAGAATGCAGCAACAGTAGATGCCTTTGCGGATATGTATATTCTGCCATGTGGTGTTGCGCGAGCATCGTCACGTGGAGCGTATCCATATTCAGCGTGAGGCCTCTGCATCGTTGCTCGTTCAACTAATCCGGGCAATTCCAGGGCCTCAACGAGTGGGACGGGCACCAAGTACAGACCTTACGCTTTTTTTGTACAATATAGTAAGCCGACGAGAAGGTCAAGAAGCTATGGACACATTATGGACGTATATCATTACATTGCCGCGGGAGCGGTTGGCGGAATTCTATTGAATGGAGGACTGAAATTTCGGATAACCCGATTTTCAGATTTAACCGGCAGCATGGAGTTTGAATGTATGGAGGAAAAAATTTCACATGGAAAAATGGGGCGCTTAAGTAAATTTACTGACTGACTATGAAACTTAAAAATAATGAAATGATGAAGCGCCGGCATTGCAAATTCAAGACAATCGAGGCTGTTTTTTTATCGTGGTATAAATCGCTTTTGGCAAATGGGCGGCTTTATGCGAATGGGTTGTACTATGATATCTTGTCGAAGGAGGAGCATACAGTGAAAGTGGCGAAAAATTCTAAATCGGGGAAACTGGAGATTCCCGGGAAAATTCTGTATAAATCGATCGCCTATACTGTGACTGAAATTGGCTCCGAAGCATTCAGAGGTTGTAGCGGTTTGACGAGCGTGGCGATTCCCGACACTGTTACTGCGATAGGCTCCATGGCGTTTGATGGTTGTAGCGGCTTGCGGAGCGTGTCGATACCGCCCTCGGTCATCACGATAGGCTCCAGCGCTTTCGATGGTTGTAAGGGTTTGACGAACGTATCGATTCCTCCTTCAGTCGCTGCTATAGGTTCCATGGCGTTCGGCTTTTGCAAAGGTTTGACGAGCGTGACGATTCCACCCTCAGTCACTATGATAGGGTCCATGGCGTTCTATGGATGCAGCAGCTTGACTGAAATTAATGTGGATGCGGAGAATCTGAATTTCACTTCAGAGGATGGAATTGTCTATACAAAAGATAAAACTTCATTATTGGTATGTCCTGCCGGTAGAAAAGGGGAGGTTTCAATTCCGGATACAGTCACCACGATAAGCGATAAGGCGTTCGACGGTTGTAGTGATTTAACGGGTGTGAGGATTCCCAACTCAGTCGCTACGATAGGTTCCATGGCGTTCGGCTTTTGTAGTGGGTTGACAAGCGTAATGATTCCTGACTCCGTCACTGCTATAAGCTCCAGCGCATTCTATTNTTGTAGCAGCTTGNGTAGCGTTGCGATACCGCCTTCGGTCACCGCAATAGGCTCCAGCGCTTTTGATGGTTGCAAGGGTTTGCGTGGCGTGACGATTCCGTCCTCGGTCACCTCGATAGGATTCTATGCGTTCGAAGATTGTAGCGGTTTGGAGAGTGTTACGATACCATCCTCCGTCACTGCGATAGGCGCCTATGCATTCAATGGATGTAGCTCGCTTAAGTCGGTTTATTGTCAATGGACTGAGCCGATAAAGTGCAGTCCAAGTTTTCCTGATGAGGTGATAAAAAGCGCAGTGCTGTATGTGCCTGAAGGGTTAATCGGCGCTTATGAGAAGGTGGATCCGTGGAGAAACTTTTTGAATATCGAGGAAGTTTAGGCGCGTATGGGCATGCTTCACTCTTCGTCGTCAGTATCCCAGGGATAGGTGCGTTTTGGATTTCGCGGGAACCACCCCTTGCGCACACGCTCCTCCTGTTGGAGCACCTCATGGATTGACCAGAATGCCGAGAAGCCGATCACACCCAAGATAGTCGACCAAAGGATNTCGCTTACAATGACGGATGCTATCACGCAAACGAACCCTAACGCCATGAACCACCATCGGCAGCGGATGCCGAAATAATATTCGCCTTTAACAACGAGCGGGTGAAAAACCCCTATTATCAGGAATGTGAGCAGCCCTATGGCGAGACCGAGCAAATGGTAGTCGTGGAGAATTGCGGTTAATTCATTCATTGCATGTTGAAAATAAAAACGGGGCAGGTTGAAATCAACCCGCCCCGCAGATTATCTGTAAAAGTTCAGAATTTTACTTGCCTGAAAGTTTCTCTTTGAGAGCTGCAAGTTCCTCGAGGTCGCCGAGGGTAGTTGCAACGGGAGCGCTGAGAGCGGGCTGCTCTTCTTTCTTGGTCTGGCGGCGAGCTTTGCGAGCTTCGTTCTTTTCTGCCTTAGCTTCATCTTCGAAGATGCGGCTGTGAGAAAGGAAGATGCGGCGGTTGTCCTTGTTGAATTCGATAACCTTGAAGTCAAGTTTTTCGTTAACCTGAGCCTGGCTGCCGTCTTCTTTCACAAGGTGCTTGGGAGTAGCGAAACCTTCAACGCCATGTTCAAGAGCTACTACGCCACCCTTGTCCTGCATTTCGATGATGGTTCCCGGGTGGATGCTGCCAACAGTGAATACTGATTCGAGCTCATCCCAAGGATTTTCTTCGAGCTGCTTGTGACCGAGGCTGAGACGACGGTTTTCCTTGTCGATTTCAAGAACCTGAACATCGATGTCAGCGCCAACCTGAGTGAATTCAGAGGGGTGCTTGATTTTCTTGGTCCAAGAAAGATCGCTGATGTGGATAAGACCGTCAACGCCTTCTTCGATTTCAACAAATACTCCGAAGTTGGTAAAGTTGCGCACCTTTGCAGTGTGGCGGCTTCCGATGGGGTATTTGGTGTCGATATTTTCCCAAGGATCGTTCTTGAGCTGCTTGATGCCGAGTGACATCTTGCGCTCGTCGCGGTCGAGGGTAAGGATAACTGCTTCAACTTCGTCGCCAACCTTCATGAAGTCCTGAGCTGAGCGGAGGTGCTGTGACCAAGACATTTCAGAAACGTGGATAAGACCTTCTACGCCCGGAGCGATTTCAACGAATGCGCCGTAGTCAGCCATAACGACAACTTTGCCTTTAACCTTGTCGCCAACTTTGAGGTCGGGGTTAAGAGCATCCCAGGGATGGGGTTGAAGCTGCTTGAGACCGAGGGCGATGCGCTTGCGCTCGTCGTCGAAGTCGAGGATAACAACGTCGAGTTCCTGATCGAGTTGAACCACTTCTTCGGGATGGCTTACGCGGCCCCAAGAAAGGTCGGTGATATGGATAAGACCGTCAACGCCGCCGAGGTCGATGAACACACCGTAGGTGGTGATGTTCTTAACAACGCCTTTAAGCACCTGGCCGCGTTCAAGTTTAGAGATGATCTCTTTCTTCTGCTGCTCAAGTTCTGCTTCGATAAGAGCCTTGTGAGAAACAACGACGTTTTTGTATTCCTGGTTGATTTTGACAACCTTGAATTCCATAGTCTTGCCGACGAAAATATCATAGTCGCGGATGGGCTTAACATCGATCTGTGAACCGGGAAGGAAGGCTTCAATGCCGAATACGTCGACAATCATACCACCCTTAGTGCGGCACTTGATGTAACCCTTGATGATTTCATCGTTTTCAAGAGCTTGGTTTACACGCTCCCAAGAACGGGACATGCGAGCCTTGCGGTGAGAGAGGATTAGCTGACCTTTCTTATCTTCCTGATTTTCGATGAACACCTCGACAACGTCGCCGATTTTGAGGTCGGGATTGTAGCGGAATTCGTTTACAGGGATAATACCGTCGCTTTTATAACCGATGTTAACCACTGCTTCGCGCTTGTTGAGGGCGATGATGGTACCTTCGATTACTTCTTTGTCTTTTACGGTGTTGAGCGACTCATCATAAGTTTTGGTGAGTTCTTCGCGGCTCTTTTCACCGGCGGTTTCGCCTTTTTCATAGGCATCCCAATCGAAATCTTCGATGGGAGAATTTTTTAATTCTTCGTTCATTAAATGGTTAGTAAATAAAGTTAATTAATCACGCGTTCGGGTTTTCGTTCACCCTCTCGCATTGTGCAAAGGTACAACTTAATTTTCACTTACACAAACACTTTTTGAGAAACAGCGGATTTTTTTGTGATTATTGTCCGGGAGATTGAAAAGACGCTGTGGATTACACTTATTTTTCGTAACTTTGTCGCTGATATGGAATTTGAATTGCAAGCAACCGATCTGCGCTCCAATGCGCGCGCCGGAGTCATCACCACCGACCATGGACTCATCGAAACGCCGATATTTATGCCGGTGGGAACGCTCGGTACCGTCAAGGCGGTCCATCAGCATGAGCTGATGGATGACGTGAAGGCGCAAATAATCTTGGGTAACACCTATCACCTATATTTGCGTCCCGGAACGGAAATCTTGCATCAGGCGGGAGGTCTCCACAAGTTCAACGGTTGGGACAAGCCGATTCTCACTGACAGCGGCGGTTTTCAGGTGTTCTCCCTCTCCGCCAACAGAAAGTTGAAAGAGGAGGGTGCGTATTTCCGCAGCCACATCGATGGCTCGAAGCATCTTTTCACGCCCGAGAAGGTCGTCGACATCCAGCGCATCATCGGGGCTGATATAATGATGGCGCTCGACGAATGCCCGTCGGGAAAGGCTGACTATGATTATGCGAAAAAGTCACTCGGACTTACCCATCGCTGGCTTAAACGCGGTTGGGAACACTTTAATTCCACCGAGCCGCTTTACGGACACCGCCAGGCGTTCTTCCCCATCGTCCAGGGGTGTGTGTATCCCGACCTTCGCCGGGAGTCGGCTAAGTTTGTCGCCGATCTCGGCGCTGAAGGCAACGCTATAGGCGGTCTTGCCGTGGGAGAACCTGCCGAAGTGATGTATGACATGATCGAGGTGGTCAACGAGATTCTGCCCGCCGACCGTCCCCGGTATCTGATGGGTGTCGGAACGCCGGCNAATATCCTTGAGGCGATAGAGCGAGGCGTCGACATGATGGACTGCGTGATGCCCACTCGAAATGGACGAAACGGAATGCTCTTCACCGCCCACGGCATCATGAACATGCGCAACAAGAAGTGGGAAAATGATTTTTCTCCATTACAGGAGGATGGACCCAGCTACGTTGACCGTTTCTACAGCAAGGCNTATGTGAGGCATCTGTTCGTATCGCAGGAGATTCTTGCCATGCAGATTGCTTCGATTCATAACCTCGCCTTCTATCTTTGGCTTGTTGGCGAGGCTCGCAAGCATATACTCGCCGGTGATTTTAAGGCGTGGAAGGATGAAATGGTGGAAAGGGTGACAAGAAGACTCTAAAATTATCTTTTAAGGAGATGTTCAAGATTCTGGATTTATATATAATCAAAAAGTTTCTCGGAACTTATGTGTTTGCGATCGCTCTTATTCTTGCGATCACAATAATGTTTGATGTCAACGAGAAGCTCGACTCGTTTCTAAAGGCTCCGCTCAAAGAAACCATTTTCGACTACTTCCTCAATTTCTTGCCCTATTTTGCCAACCAGTTCAGCCCGCTGTTCACCTTCATCGCCTGCATATTTTTCACGTCGAAACTTGCCGATAATTCCGAAATCATCGCCATGCTGTCGTCGGGCGTGAGTTTCCGGCGCCTCATGCGCCCCTATCTCGTGTCGGCGGCGGTGATTGCCGCATTTTCATGGGTATTGAGCGCCTACATTATCCCTCCGGCAAATGTGAAACGAATCGAATATACCAACACCTACGTCCGCAACAAGAGAGTGGACTATGGAAGCAATATCCAGATGATGGTGGCTCCGGGCGAGATCGCCTACATAAACCGTTTCGACAACACGACCGGCACGGGCTATCGTTTTTCGCTTGATAAATTTGACGGGAAGAAGCTCGTGTCGCGCCTCACCGCCCAATCAATCCGCTGGGATTCGCTCAATCAGTGGACCGTGCGCGACTACATGATTCGTGACATCGACGGACTCCGGGAGACCATAACCCGAGGGACGCGTCTCGACACTATTCTCAACATGGAGCCACGCGACTTTATAATCTCCAAGAATGACCAGGAGACAATGACCTCGCCCGAACTTGCCGAATACATAGAGAATCAGAAGTCGAGGGGCTTTGCCAATATCAAGGCGTTTGAGATCGAGAAGGAGCGACGCGTAGCCATGTGCGCGGCGGCGTTTATCCTCACGGTCATAGGGATGTCGCTGTCGTCTAAGAAAGTGAAGGGTGGCATGGGTATAAACATCGGTATCGGTCTTGTGCTCAGTTTCGGCTACATCCTGTTCATGACCGTGACCTCGACATTTGCCGTATCAGGCTACACATCGCCATTGGTGGCGATGTGGATACCTAATATTATATATACGGTGATTGCGATTGTGCTCTACTTGAAAGCGTCGGTCGGATAACCGGGGGTCAGATGCGGTCAAGCACTGTTTCAACCAGGTCTCTGATTGCCGTCTTGTAGTTGGGCGATGCCGTGGTGTTCACGCGGTTGGCGATAATCGAGCATACAGTCATTGCCTTGTGTCCCATGAGCAGCGAAAGTCCTTCAAGCGGAGCGCTCTCCATTTCGTAATTAGTGATCGGTTTTCCGTGATAACGGAACTTCTCGATTTTTTCATTCAGATGAGGGTCGGCGAGCGGCAGTCTAAGCTCGCGTCCCTGAGGTCCGTAAAACCCTACGGCGCTTATTGTGCATCCTCTCACCATGTCGTCTCTGCCTATACGTTCAACAAGCTCTTCGTCCGATTTCACAACGTAGGGTGCCGCAAGGAGCGGATTCCAGTCGACAGCTTCACAAAACGCTCTTTCGTAATCGAGATCGGCTACACGGTTTCTTCCTGCGTAATAGTTGAGCACGCCGTCAAATCCTATCGAATGAGCCGCAATCACTGAAGTGCCGAGAATCAGTTCGGGCTGCAACGCGCCCGAAGTGCCTATGCGCACCATGGTGAGGGTGCGGTGATGTTCCTTTAACTCGCGGGTTTTGAAATCGACATTGGCAAGAGCGTCAAGCTCGTTGATAACGATGTCGATATTGTCGGGGCCTATTCCGTGGCTCAGGCACATTATTGGCTTTCCTTTGTAAGTGCCGCCTATCGTGTGAAATTCCCGGGAAGAGACTTCAAAGTTTTTCGTGTCGAAAAATGATGCCACCATGTCTACTCGTCCGGGATCGCCTACGAGGATTATTCTGTCGCATAATTGCTCGGGGAGCAAATGGAGGTGGAAGATAGATCCGTCGGGATTTATTATCATCTCTGATGATTTAATAACGTGCTTGTCCATCATGTTTTGATTATGGGGTTTCTATTTTAACGTGTCTCGCCGCCGGCTTGTTTTAGGCAAGGCGGTATTTTCCGCCCGGATAGGGCAGAATGAGATTCTTGAATTCCATGTCGACAAGAATAGGCATGAGCCGGTGCATGGGAATGCCCAGCGCCACGCACAGTCGGTTTATGTTGTCTTCCCCCGACTCTCTGAGCCGTTCGATGACCGCTTCCTCCTCTTGCGACAGCTCCAGCTGAAGGCNTTGTTGGTCGCCTTCAACGGGGCGCGGTGTCCAATTCATCATTTCGATGAGGTCGTCNTCGCTCTGAATNAGGGTNGCGATGTTTGACGCTATGAGATGGTTGCAGCCGGCGCTGTATTTGTCGGATGTGCGCCCCGGCAGCGCGGCGACATCACGGTTGTAGGCGGTTGCTATGCGCGCGGTGACGAGCGCCCCGCCCTTCTCAGCCGATTCGGCGACAACGAGGCAGTCGCATAGCCCGGCGATGATGCGATTGCGGGCGAGAAAGTTGCCCTTGTGCATTCGGTCCTGTGACATATAGTCGGTTACGAGCGCTCCGCCCGACTTGGCTATTTCAGCGGCGGTGTTGCGATGCGCGGCAGGATAAATTGTGTTGAGTCCGTGAGCGAGCACGGCTGCTGTAGGCGCGTTGTTGTGAAGCGCTGCCCTGTGGGCGGTGATGTCTATTCCATAAGCGAGTCCGCTCACAATGACGATGTCGTCAAGCTTTTCGGAAAGTCCCTTGACGAGATTTATCACAAAATCGATGCCGTAGGGGGTGGCGTGTCGCGTGCCTACGATTCCTATCACGTGGCGGCTGTTGAGATTGCATTCTCCTATCGAGTAGAGAATCATGGGCGCGTCATCGCAGTGCCTCAGCCTTTCGGGATAAGAGGTGCCGTCAAACGGGGTGACCGTTATGTTGTGGGCGTTGATGAAGTCGAGCTCTTTTTTCGCTTTTTCAAGAACGCCGTCACGGTATCCGCGCTCAAGTATCTTGCTTTTGAAGCCCAAGACTGCNGCAAGGTNNGATTCGGGCAGNGTGAAAAATAGCGATTTGTCGCCNATGCGNGACAGAATCTCTTCGGCGAGCCTTGGCGTGATNCCTTTTAGATTGGCAAGCGCTATATTATATAATGTATCGTGCAAGAGAGAGGGTGTTAAGGTTGTTGTCTATTTCAGAAAGCGCGAGAATGCCCTGGCGATCTCTTCACCTCGTGTGAGTTTGCCGTTCATCGTGGACACGCATGTCACTTTGGCTTTTACGACCAGCTTTCCCTCCTTGTTGTAGATATCTTGCAAAAACAGGAATCTGACTCCTTCGCGGGAAATGTTGAGGCAGCTCGTGAACTCCTCGCCAAGTCCAAGCGGGGTTTTGTATTCGATTTCGACTTTGCTCAGAACCGGNTCNATGCCTCNNTCATGCATGGANCGGAAAGAAGTGCCGGCGAAATCGCAGAATTCATGCCTGGTGTGCTCCAGATAATGGAGATAGACAGCGTTGTTGACTATCCCTTCCGAGTCAACTTCATAGTCGCGCACCTTCATCGGCAATTCAAATATATATTGCGGCTTCATTTTCGGTTAAATAATAAGATTGAATCGTTTTTAGCCGCATGGCGAGCGATATCCTCAGGGACGAATTTCCAACTGTCGAGAGTGTGAGGAGCAATATCATGCTTCTGTCGTATCATGTCGGCAAGTATCGATCGCAAGTCTTTATCTGATTTGGCTATGATTCGTTCCGGGAGTTTAGAGCTGTCTATTCCGGCTCCTTTTGTGAGATGTCCGCCTCCTCCGTTGCCACGATAGGAAGTGATGGCGACTTTGTAAATCTTGTTGAAGTCAAAAGGAGCGCCATCAGCCATGCTGATTATTGTAACCTTTTCTCCTGCGGGTTTTGTGACATCGACTTGATATTTTATCCCGGCTGCTGAATCGAAGTTGTAAGGAGGATTTACAAGAGCGGCTCTCATGCTCTCTCCGTTGTCGAACTGCTTTTTGAAAAGCATCAAGTGGTCGGTGGAGTCTTTCAGTTGATCGGTCCATAGTGAATAGGAGTAGTCGAGATAGTCCTGTATCTCTTTGCCGGTAAGCTCCATCGTGTAGAGTGAGTTCTCGTATCTGTATAGATTGAACATGTCGTTCATGTGGATGGGTCCCGCTTTGATATAGGTTGTGGCTGATATCGGAGCGGCAAACGACACATCGGCGCCGGTGTATTCAAGTTGCATTTCATGGATGAGGTCGATCAGTTTGGACGGACCGAAATAGGAGTCCTGTGATGTGAGCGGTTCGGATATAAAGCCGATTGGTTGGATCACATAGTCGAAAACCTTGTGCATCTGAGGGGTGAATGTCGCCATGAAATCTGTGTCGGGAATATAGGAATTTACATTGGCGAGGGAGCCTTCGATGGTTTTGGAGGTTACATTTCCGGCATCGTCAACAGTCGCCTTGATAGTTATTTCTGAAATCACTTGCCCGGTGTTCGCCGGGTTAATGACGTGAACGGTATCCCCGTTTATGTTAGTGATTGCCTTATTCTCCCTGAGGTGGTCGTGTCCGAACATTATTATGTCGAAACCTGGCACGTTACGCGCTATTTCAAGTGACGGATTTTCCTTGAATCCTGACAGAACCGAGCCTGATTTGCCCGCATGGAACAGCCCGATGATTACGTCGGGATTCTCTTTCTCTTTTATTATGGGAATCCATTTGCGCGCGGTCTCCTCCATGTCGGCGAATGTCAATCCGCTCCACACGTCTTCAGAGAGCCACGCAGGGATTGCCGGGGTAATCATTCCGAGAACTGCAATTTTCACTCCGTCGCGGTTTAATGTCACGTAGGGGGTAAAGTGAGGTTCTCCGGTCTCTTTGTCAAGAATGTTGGCTCCGAGTATTGGCATCTTGCAGTCGTTAGCCCAGCGATCAAGAACTTTTTTTCCTGTCTCCACGTCGTGGTTGCCTACATTGCCTGCGTCGTAGCCCATGTAGTTCATCACTTGGGCTGCGATATGGGGCGAAACCGTGTCGACAT
>WFMA01000166.1 GCA_009177195.1 Bacteroidales bacterium
GTCGCCGACTACGTGAAAGCGGGAGTGGAGTGGAACATGAACAAAAACTACGGAGCCGGAGAAGTCTATGACATCACCCGCCCCCTGACCGCCGGCAATAACTCGCGCCCGCGTCCCTACAGTGACATCCCGGCGATGCACCAGATGTCGGCATACGTTGAAAACGACATGCGCCTGTTTGCCGGCAACCACACTTTCCATGTCATTGCCGGAGTGAGAGGCACGTCGCTCCTGAATCTGGACTCAAAATTTTCGCTTCACAACAAGGTCTACTTTGATCCGCGAGTAAACGCAACATGGACTCTCCCCCAACTCGAAGTAAAGCGTTTCCCCATCAGCTGGGAGATTTCGGGCGGCTTCGGATGGCACACCAAGATGCCTGTCGCAGCCTTCCTATACCCCGACAAGCTCTATTCCGATTTCGAGCAGCTCAATTACTATCACAACAACCCCGACTACCGCACCATGAATGTGATGACATTTGTAGAAGACTTGACCAATTATAACTTAAAAGCGGCACGCAATTTCAAATGGGAAGTCAGAGGCGACATCAGCTACCGCAGTAACCGTCTATCCGTCACATATTTCCGTGAGAAGATGACCGACGGATTCCGTCATTCAGGAACCGTCCACCGCTACACCTACCGCCGTTATGACGCTTCTCAATTCAATCCCGAAAGCGTTGACCGCGCTCCGCTCATCGAAGAACTGCCCTATACCGAAACAACGGGTCAATACGTAAGGACCCATGTCACCAACGGAAGCTCAACGGTTAAAGAGGGTATTGAATACACTTTCCAATCGCGCCGATTCCCGAAATCCCACACCCGCATAACTGTGTCGGGCGCCTATTTCAAGACCAAAAACAACAACAGCCAGCCATTGTGGTACAAGCCCTCCATAATCGTCGACAACCACGAACTCCAATACATAGGGCTCTACGACGATACCGACGGAAGCATCTACCGCAGTTTCAACACCAATGTCATGCTGGACACCGACATCCCTTCGTTGAATCTCAATTTCTCACTCACGATAGAAAACCTTTGGTTCACTTCGCGACAAACAATGTGGCGCGACGGAATCCCAACCCACTATCTCGATCCTGACGGTGAATTGCGCCCCTACACTGCCGATTCGCAAAAGAATCCCTATCTCGTGCAACTCATACGCAATTTCTCCTCAACAGCATTCGAGCGCCTTACCGTTCCGGCTGAGACCAACTTCAATCTTAAAGCCACGAAACAATTCTGGTCCAACCGCATCGGCATAGCCCTCTATGTGAACCGTCTCTTCTCAATCCATCCCGACTATAAACGCTACGGGATGACGATAAGGCGCTACTCATCGCCCTATTTTGGAATGGAACTCAATTTTAAAATTTAATCAATATGCAACTCTACAACATCAAGAACCTTGCCTTAGGCATCCTTCTCTCCGGAGCGCTCGCATTCACAGCGACTTCATGCTCCGACGACGATTCGGTAACCACCTATCCCATCGTAATCAACCAGACTCTCCCCTCGGAACTCCCTGCCAATGCGGTCATCACCTCGGGCACCATCTCTTATACCGAACTCAACTCAGGACGAGTTTATAGCTTCGAGCTCCCACTGCCCGCTGAAGCCGAGATACCCGCAGGAACCTACGATATCGAAGGACAGATGGCAGTCAAATACACCAACGACGAGGGAGTCACCGTTGAAAAGACTCTCCGTGCCGCAAGCCGCCAGGTAGTAATCAGCGACGACAACAAGATTTCAAGCTTGAACTGGTTCTTTTTCAATCCCGACAACACTCTCGTTTTCGGCGAGATATTCTTCACCGGGACTCTCAATGCAAAAGGCACCAACGGTCTATATGACACCTATGTGACCATCTACAACAACACCGACGAAGTCCAGTATGCCGACGGGCTCGCAATCGTCGAGAGCAAACTCAGCAATGTTTCAACCGACCAGATTCTAACCCCCGCCAATGATCCGGAAGCCAATTTCACAGTTCAGGCTGTCTACGTCATCCCCGGCTCAGGCACCGATGTCAAAATCGAGCCCGGAAAGTCGATTAAAATCGTTGACCAGGCTATCAACTGGGGCGAAGAAGTGCCCGGAGCGCTCAACCACACCGATGCCGATTTCGAATGGTATGACGAAACAACCTCGGCTTCAATCAAGGACACTGACAACCCCAACGTGAAAAACCTTGACAAATGGTACTCCTACTCAGCAACCATCTGGCTCCCCTCAAACCAGTGCAACCGTTCTTACGCGCTTGTTAAATTCCCCGAAGGGATGACAGCCGACAAATTCCTTGCCGACTATGTGGGCGACTACGAATATATCAACAGCGCCACCGGCACCCAGATGAAAGGCACTAAGTGCTATCTCATCAAGTATGACTGGATTCTCGACGGTGTCAATCTGTCTCCCACCGAAAAATGGACAACAGGAGCGTTGAGCGTTGCTACCGACATGAGCTATTCCGCCATCAGCGAAAAGAATGCCGACAAGAACCGATTCGGCAAAAAATTCGCCCGCAAGCAAGCCGGAGTGTCGGCAGCAGGAAATATCATCCTCATGGACACCAACGACTCGGCAACCGATTTTGAAGTCTCATCTGTAAATTAATAATGAATCCAACCCTCCGCAGGTCAATCATGCTGTTTTCCGTCGTGGCGCAATCAATCCTCGCCACGGCGGGAAACAATGTGATTATCGACAGGATAGCAAGCTCCTCTCTACCGCTCTACAGGGTGGAGACCGCCGGCTATCTCGTCAATCCCGCAACATCTTTCTTCCGCGACTCGACATCACTTTCATCCGTCAGCTTGTCGGCACGCCTCAGCAAGGAGGCTCAGCCGGTCATGGAGCAAAACGGAACGGGCGACCGACTGCTGTCAATCGGAGTCGCCTCCTATCAGCGTCTGGCATCCGAAATGGCAGTGTGGGGCGATGCGTCCTACACAACAGGAACCTATAAAAACATCAGGTGGACCAACTGCATCGACTATGATTATGTGGCTCCCTACGTGCTCGGCGATGAAGTCGGCGGCGACCTTCAGACCCAGGCTTACCGATTTGCCGGCGGAATAGCACGCAATTGCAACCGCTGGACTTTTGGCGCCATGCTCAACTACCGTGCCGAAATAGCCAGCCGCGACCGCGATCCCAGAGTAAAGACCGTTGTGTCAGATCTCAACGCCGCGATCGGCGCCGCTTTCCGTTTCAACAGGCGATATGTGGCGGGGTTAAACGGAGGAATCAGCATCTACAATCAGAACTGCGACGTGGATTTCTACAATCCATTAAACGACATAAATATCTACACGTTGACAGGCATGGGCACCTACTACAAGCGTTTCATGGGCAATGCCAATAAGAGCAGCGGCTACAATTCGATCGGATTCTCAGCCTCGGCTCAATTACTATCGGTCGACAAATCGGGGCTGAAGGCAATCCTATCGGTCAAAAGCTATCGCATGAAGCAACAACTGAGAAACTACAACAACCTTACCTTAGGATTCACCGACAACACCATCCTTTCGGGAGCGGCATCCTATTGCCTCTCTCCGTCAAGCTCCCTGACAATCGAACCGGTGTTAAGCGGCATGGCACGCATGAGAAAAGGGACCGAAAACATTTTCGGAACCTCTTCAGGAGCGAGCTACGACAAAATAGGGTCAAGCTCACCCTACCGACATGAATCCTATTCCGCAACAGTTTCGGTTCCGATCCAGTGGCGTGTCAACGATGTCTATGTCACCACAACCCCCTTCTTCTCTATTTTCCACGACAAGGAAAGTTACACCGATCCTTTACGCAAAACCGATGTCACCCATTTCATACCCGGGATTGAGGAAAACGTCGCCCTCACCCGCGGCGACTGGTGGTGGAGCGTAAACCTCAACGGCAGCTACCGCATGTCGAGCTCAGGCACGCCACTGTGGACCGATCTCGACACTTCATCGGCGCTCGGCAAGTGCCAGCTTAACAATTATGCCATGCTCGCCGCCGACTGCGTTGACGGCTCGATTGACGTAGGCGTAGCTCGTGCCATCGGGAAAATAGCACTCAAAGGAAACATTTTTTACTCCATCCGCCACTACCTCCGCCACGGCAACGACAATGCCGCCGGAATCACTGTCGGAATATATTTTTAACCACGATTATGATCAACGATACAACGCCGGTAATATCCGTCAAGCATCTCACTCAGCGCTACGGTTCAGGAAGAATAATCTACAGCGACCTGAATTTCGAGATTCCCAAAGGCTCCATTCTCGGACTGCTGGGAAAGAACGGAACAGGCAAGACCACAACAATCAATATCCTCATGGGCTACCTGAAGCCCGTTGAGGGAGAATGTCGCATATTCGGCGAGAAAATCACCGAGCTCTCCCCGGCGGCAAGAGAAAGAATAGCCCTCCTTATCGAAGGGCATGTGCAGTATTCATTCATGACAATCTCCCAGATAGAGAAATTCTATTCCCGCTTCTATCGCAACTGGAACAGGGAGGCATACTATGAATTGATGAAAAAGCTCCATGTGTCGCCCAATCAGAAAATATCGACCATGTCGTGCGGACAGCGTTCTCAAGTGGCGCTTGGACTCATTCTCGCCCAGAATGCCGACCTTCTCGTGCTCGACGACTTCTCGCTGGGGCTCGATCCCGGCTACCGCAGGCTCTTTGTCGACTATCTCCACGATTTCGCCAAGTCCGAGAACAAAACAGTGTTCATGACCTCCCACATCATTCAGGACCTTGAACGCCTGATAGACGACTGCATCATTCTTGACTATGGTAAAATCCTGACCCACACTTCAGTCGACCGGTTGCTATCCGAATTCTCCAAGTTTCGGTTCACCACTACCGACGATTCTCCCCTCCCCGACGACGAGAATTTAATCAACCCCTATCGAATCAAAAACGAGGTCGAAGTTTATTCTTTCAAATCAGCCGATTACGTAAAGCAAGCTCTTGATCGACAAGGAATTATTTACTATTCTTTCCGAAAACAGGAAATGAATCTTGAAGACGCTTTCATCGGCTTAACCGGTAAATATTAAAAGATTATGTTCAAAGCTTTACTTTTCAAAGAATGGCTGAAAACGCGTCAGGTGTTCTTCATTTCGCTCATCCTCACCGCCGCAGTTTCAACTTACGTTATTCTCATGATGGCTCGCCTCATTCAGCTCAAGGGGGTCGACCATCTCTGGTTAATAATGATTTTGAAGGACAATTCATTTGTCGACACGTTAAAATACATTCCCACTCTCGTCGGAATTGCGATCGCCGTGGCTCAGATGGTTCCTGAAATGTCACAAAAAAGGCTCAAGCTCACTCTCCATCTGCCCTATCCTCAATTCACGATGGTAGGCATAATGCTTGCCACCGGGATTGCTGAACTCCTCTTCATATATCTCATCCAGCTTGCGGCAATCGGCATNTACGATTCNGGCATTCTCCCCTCCGAGCTCACGTGGCGAGTNTTGCTGACGATGATTCCCTGGTGTTTCGCAGGGTTCTCGGCTTATCTGTTCACTTGCTCCATCTGCCTGGAAGGAACATGGAAAAGACGCATCATGCTCGCCTTGCTCGGCATTGCAGTCCTGTTCGCCTATTTCGCCCAGCCCGCGCTTGAGGCATACAATTCAGTCCTACTCCTCATCTTCTTATTCATCTGCTTGTCAGTAATCCTGCCTTTTGGCTCAATAATTCGGTTCAAGGAGGGCCGTCAGTAAAGTCATGAAGAAATGTTATATCATATTTTTGAGCCTGCTATCCATTCTTGTCATGTCATGGTTCCTGCCCTGGCTCTACTTCATCATTTTCCCGGTGGGAGGCAATGATCCTTTTGTAGCATGGTCGCCGGTGAATGACTCGTTTATCATCACCGAAACCGGCGATGCGTCAGGCACAATCCACGGCATCGACAATGCGTTGCGTTACACAAAGGAGGACCGCGACTCCCTGCTACCACAGATTTACTACACCCAGTTGGTGGCGCGCGACAAATTGCCCGACTCCATCAAAGGTTATGAAACGACCATTCCCGTGTTCAAGCACTCTCAATGGGTATTCAATTCATCGCCAAGGGACATCAACAAGGTAAACGCCAAAGTGTATCTCATGATGGAGTCTATGCCAGAACGATTTGAACTTGAGGATCCCGATGTCATTTTCCGAGTGTCGGACAACAAAGATATTGAGTTTATCGACATCATCACCAATCAAGGCAACCAAGGCAAGTCGCGCCGATTCTCCGAAATATTCAGCCGCAACGGGTTCAACTTTCCTATCAAATCGGCATCAGCCAATGTCACTACCCGCAAGCAATATGACGAAGGCTATCTTCTCGCCGACAATTCAGGGAAACTTTATCATCTGAAAATGCAGGCGGGACGACCTTTTATGGTGAAAGCCGACACCCCCGACTCGATTATCGCCGAGCATGTGTTCATCATGGAAAACGCCGACCAACGTCATCTCGGACTCGTTATCGACAGCAACAGCAACCTCTATGCGTTTGAGAAAGAGGGGCATCGCCTTGTGCATTTGCCGGTGGGCAAAATCGACCCGACGAAACAAAAATTCTCCATCGTCAAAAACCTGTTCAACTGGGTGGTGAAAGTAAACGGCGAAGAAAGCGTGAGATGGATCGCACTGGATTCCGACGACTATTCCGTGCTTGGCGAATACTCACGCCGTTACCCCGAAAGCTCCGTCATCAAAGCTGCGTCTTTCATTTTCCCCTTCCAGCTATCAATCACCTCCTATTATGACTGCCTGGCAAAACCCCGGTTCAGCGACTTCTCGGCAAATGCGATATACCTCAATATCATACTCGCTGCAGCCATCGTCGCCATCTATCGCCGCCGCAACAAAAAATTCTTAGCCGCAAATGCTGTTACCGTGCTTATTTTCGGTATCTTTGCATTCATTCCACTATTAATAATCAATGAATAACTAAAAATAAATCAATTATGAAAAAGAACATCTTTATTGCATTGGCGGTTGCCGCTTCCGCTTTTCTTTACTCTTGCGGAAACTCAAGCAACAACTCAGCGCAGGAATCAGCCGACGATTCATCAGCTATGACCGTCGACCAGGTCCTCTCCGATGCCTCTCAGCTCGTGGGCGACACCATCACCGTTGAAGGAGTTTGCTCCCACCTATGCAAGCACGGCGGCAGAAAAGCCTTCGTCCTTGGAAGCGCCGACTCGCTCCTGCTCCGCTGCGAAGCTTTCCCCATAATGGGAACACCTTTCTCTAAGGACGCTGTCCACAAGCCCATCGCCGTCAAGGGAATCCTCAAAGAAGAGCGTGTTGACGAAAACACAGTCGCCGAGATGGAACACCAGTACGCAATGCTCAACTCCCAGAATGACGCTGCCGAGCAATTCTCAGAAACCACCGAGAAAGCAGCCGAACCCACCGGAGGATGCGACACCGAACGCACAGCACGCGGACAAAAAGATCTCAATTCATTCGCCGATCGCATCGCCAACTACAGGGCGCGTATTGCCGAACGAAACGAAAAAGAGGGCAAACCCTACCTCTCTTTTTACTATCTTGAAGCGATTTCCTACGAAATCCTCCCCGAATAATTTTGATAATCAAATTAAAAACCTTACCTTTGCACCGCTTTAATACAAACATAAACAAATAAAAAATGGCAACTAAAATCAGATTACAGCGTCACGGACGCAAAAACTATGCGTTCTATCCCATTGTAATCGCCGATAGCAGGGCACCACGTGATGGTAGATTTATTGAAAGGATAGGTTCTTATAATCCGAACACTAATCCTGCTACAGTAACATTGAACTTCGAACGTGCTTTGTATTGGCTTAACGTCGGCGCTCAACCCACCGACACAGTGCGCACAATCCTTTCTCGCGAAGGTGTACTTCTCATGAAGCATCTTCAGGGCGGTGTCAAGAAAGGCGCATTCAACGAAGAAGAAGCTCAGCGTCGTTTCGAGGCTTGGAAAGCTCAGCGTCAGTCAGCTGTCGATGCAGTGAAGACTGCTGTTGCAAGCAAGAAAGAGCTCGAATTGAAGCAGCGTCTCGAAGCAGAAACTGCTAAGAACAAAGTGAAAGCTGAAGAAGTAGCTAAAAAGAAAGCTGAACTCGCTGCCGCTAAGGCTGAAGAAGAAGCTGCAAAAGCTGCTGAAGAATCTGCCGCCGGCAACGAAGCTCCCGCTGAAGAAGCTGCTGCAGAATAAACCCTATTGCGACACACTTGCCGCTAAAACGCCGATAACGCCACCGCGCTATCGGCGTTTTCATTTCCATCACCCCCGTATCGCCGTCAATAGGTGGCGACATGCAACGGCACCGACAGGGGCTAACCGTAAATGCCGCCTACGGCGACATTTAATCACAGAAAAAGAACCCGTAAGGGTTCTTCTAATAAATAGCAGGAGGTTTGCCGCAGGTGATTAACCCATATCGAGCGAAGCAACTCCATGAGGAGTGCAAGAGGCGTTATGCTTCTTCTTGGATGATAAGGAGGGAGTCGCCTGATTTGAGTTTGACCGAACCGTTGGGCACGATGTAGCGAGAGCCGCGTTTGATCATCATTACCAGCGAACCCGCCGGAAGGTGCATATCTCTCAAGGTGTTTCCACCGGCAAGCTTTTCTTCAGTGAGGTTAACAGTGTAAAGGGTGGACTTAAGCTCNTCGGGCAACTCGATACCGAAGTCGTCATCCTCTTCGGAATCGGCATCGACAAGCTTCAGCTTACGCGCCGCCGAAATAACGGTAGTGCCCTGTATCAGCAACGAAAGGAGCGTGACGAAAAACACAATATTGAATATCTGTTCCGCGCCCTCGACGCCAGCCACTACGGGATATGTCGCAAATATGATGGGGACAGCTCCGCGCAATCCCACCCATGAGATAAACGCTTTCGATCGAAGAGAAATTTTGTGAAGCGGAGCGAGTGAAAGCATCACGCTTAACGGACGCCCTATAACAATCATGAAAATGCCGATAAGAAGCGACACGGCGGCTACATCGAGCATCTCGTGNGGATTGACAAGCAATCCGAGCATGAGGAACACCACAATCTGAGCAAGCCATGTCATTCCGCCAATGAATTTAGTGATNCTCTTGTGGGATTGNANCCCGGNATTNCCTATCACGATTCCACATATATAAACGGCGAGATAACCGTTTCCGGCAAGATCGGTAGTGACGGCAAAGGTGAAAAAGACACAGCCTATAATGAGAATCGAAATCATTGACACAGCTTGCGACGGATCTTCCTGAGTCTCCGACTTGCTGCCAAATCGCCTGTAAATGCTGATGAGCCACAAGGTAAATTTTCCCATGATGAAACCGCCGGCTATGCCTACGCCAAACTGAAGCACAAGTTCCAGCGCAATGTCTCCAGCCGAAAGGCTTCCGCTGACGGTAAGCGCTTGGATCAAGATGATCGTCAGCATATATGCCATCGGGTCGTTAGAGCCGCTCTCCAACTCAAGCATGGGGCGGAGATTGTGCTTCAACCCCACCTTCTGGCTGCCGAGAATGCCAAATACCGAGGCTGAATCGGTCGATGACATCGTGGCGGCAAGCAGCAACGACGGCAAGAACGCAAAATGGATATTGGTCCATGACATCCCTGAAAGCCACCAGATGAACAACCCCGTGATGAGCGCCGTAAAAAGCACTCCCACCGTAGAGAGAATTAGTCCGGGCAAAATCACGGGACGGATTGAGGATATCTTCGTATCGAGACCTCCGGAAAACAGGATTATACACAACGCAATCATGCCGATGAACTGTGCCGTTCCCATGTCGCTGAACTGGATTCCAAGCCCGTCAGAGCCAAAGCCCATACCCACAAGGAGGAAGATGAGCAACAACGGCAACCCGAAACGATAGCTTGACTTGCCAATAAGGACTCCCGCGATGAGGAGAGTGGACCCGATTAGGATTATATTCTCAGAAGTGATGAATTCCATAGGCTGTCAAGGACACATCATTTGCCAAAAAGGTTGTCGTAAATTATATCAGTGGCGCCTATGTTGGACTTAATGTATTTGCCGGCAGCAGCGCCTGCTTCAGCAAGAGCCTTTTCATCGTTGATGAAGCGGTCCATTATTTCATTGAACCGGGCATTTTCGCTGAAAGACACTCCTCCACCGTTAGCGATGAGATNGCCGGCTNCCTTGAACTTCTTATGGTTAGGTCCGAAAANAACNGGAATACNATANACCGCCGCCTCGTTGAGATTATGAATACCCACACCGAAACCGCCACCGATATAAGCGATGTCACCATAGGTGTAAGCACTCGACAACTTTCCGAAACAGTCGATTATGAGGCAATCGGCTTTCGCCGCCTCCTCGGGAGTGGTGTTGGAAATTCTCACATAGGGGCGCTTGAGCTGTCCTGCAATCTCTTTAATGCGACTCTCGTCAATCTCATGGGGGGCGATAATCAGTTTAAGCTCGGGATGAGAATTGAAATAAGGAATTATATGCGCCTCGTCGGGCTGCCATGTACTTCCGGCAACGAGCGTCAGCTTGTTCTTGTCGACAAAGCTCTCAATTTCCGGAATTTTGACGCATGACGACATGATGTCGGTGACACGGTCAAAACGGGTGTCGCCCGCAACTGTCACGTTGTCGATGCCGATTCCGGCAAGAAGGAGCTTCGACCGTTCATCCTGCACATAAATGCGTGTGTAGCATTTGAGCATCTTGCGGAACGTGCCCCCCCACGGTTTAAAAAACACCTGCGAGGGTCGGAAGATAGCCGATATTATATATGTAGGTATCCTGCGACGTTTAAGCTCGGCGAGATAATTGCCCCAAAATTCATACTTGACAAAAATAGCCATGCTCGGATTCACAATGTCAAGAAACTCCCTCACCCGGCTTTTCAAATCGAACGGCAGATAGCTCACCACATCCACCAGCGGAAAGTTTTTTCTCACCTCATAGCCTGAAGGGGAGAAAAACGTGAGAAGTATCTTCCGGTCAGGATTCTCCCGGCGGAGACGCTCAATCAACGGTCGACCCTGCTCGAACTCACCCAGCGAAGCGGCATGAATCCACACATAACGCTCACCCGGCTTAATTGATGCCCGCAGGTGGGACAAGGCGGCTTTTTCCCCTGCAGCAAGTTTTTTAAGCTTCTCATTGCGACAGGCGCCGACATTTATCCCCGCGCCCATAAGGCGAATGGCAAGATTGTAGAGAGGATTCATTTCCGTCAGATTGCGATTTCCTTTATTGCGCGCTCGATGCGCTTAACGGTTTCCTCCTTTCCAAGAAGCTCGGTGATGTCAAACATGTGAGGACCCTTGCACTCGCCAACAACGGCAAGACGGAATGCATTCATCACATTTCCGAGATGATAGCCCTTGTCGGCTATCCATCCGAGAACGATAGGCTCGGCAGCAGCTGAACTGAAATCATCAATATTATTCAGCACATCGATAAGCTCGGTCATGATGCGCGGAGTCTCCTCCGACCAGCGTTTCTTAATATCCTTAGGATTATATTCGGCAGGAGCCACGAAGAAGAATTTCGCATGATCCCACAAGTCTTTCACAAAGTAGATGCGACCTTTAACCAGCCCTACCACTTTCGCGAGGAATTCATCGGAATAAGCTCCGGCATCAACTCCATGAGCGGCAAGAACAGGCTTGAATAGTTCCGCAAGCTCAGCATCGGGCATCTTCTGAAGATATTCGTGGTTGAACCAACGTCCTTTTTCAAAGTCAAATTTCGCGCCCGAACGGGAGCAATGGGCGAAGTCAAATTTAGAGATAAGCTCGTCCATCGACATTATTTCGGTGTCATCGCCGGGATTCCATCCAAGCAACGCAAGGAAATTGACAACAGCCTCGGGAAGATAGCCCGATTCGCGATAACCTGATGACACTTCACCGCCTTCAGGATGCCATTCGAGCGGGAACACCGGGAAACCGAGACGGTCGCCGTCGCGCTTGCTGAGCTTTCCTTTTCCGTCGGGCTTGAGAAGCAGCGGCAGGTGGACAAACTGAGGAGCCGTGTCGCTCCAGCCGAAAGCGTCATAGAGCAGCACGTGGAGCGGAGCCGACGGCAACCACTCCTCGCCGCGGATCACATGGCTGACCTCCATGAGGTGGTCATCGACAATATTTGCGAGATGATAGGTAGGCAGGTCGTCAGCGCTTTTATAAAGCACCTTGTCATCCAGCACCGATGAATTTATAGTCACCTTGCCGCGGAGCAGGTCGTTGACTTCGACATCCACCCCCGGCTCGATTTTAAATCTCACTACATATTGATTCCCGTCGGCAATAAGGCGGTCAACCTCCTCCTTGGGAAGAGTCAGCGAATTGCGCATAGACATGCGGGTCGATGCGTCATACTGGAAATTGGGAACCTCCGCACGCTTTGCCTCAAGCTCGGCGGGAGTGTCGAACGCAATATAAGCCTTGCCGTTGTCAAGCAGCTTCTTAACATACTCGCGATAGATGTCGCGGCGCTGGCTCTGCTTGTAAGGACCGTAATTACCGCCCTCCTTGACACCCTCGTCAACGGTGATGCCAAGCCAGGCAAGAGAGTCGTTGATATATTGCTCAGCTCCGGGGACGAAACGGTTAGAGTCGGTATCCTCGATGCGAAGAATCATGTCACCGCCATTTTTGCGGGCGAAAAGATAGTTATATAGGGCTGTGCGCACGCCGCCTATGTGGAGTGGTCCTGTGGGCGACGGAGCGAATCTTACTCTTACTTTACGGTTCATATCTCTATGTTGATGAATTTTTTTGCAAAATTAACAATAATTTATGACAGAATGCTATCTGCCATCGATAATTTCGCTTAACAGGGCTATAAAGCGCCGATTATCTCGGCGTAGCCCCGGTATAGAAAGCGCGCACTTTGCCAAGCGGAAGCGCTCCCTCAAGCTTCACGGGAATACGGCTGTCGTCAACGGTAATCCACGTGTCCATCGCATCGGACGACACCGATCCCTTCATTGTGAATGAGAACACAAGGTGGTAGGTGGTCCATGTCTTGCCATTGAATGTGATGGTTTCAATCCCTTTATAGGCAACCGAAAGCCTTTCAGCATTTTTGCCGGAAAGGATAGCCACATTTATCGTCGCTCCGGGGCGCTTGGTCGAAAAATCCAATGACCGCAAATAGTAGAACACGGAAAGCATGTCGAGCGCCGGACTCTTGGCGTAGAGCACTGTGTCGGTGCGGCTTATCGGACCTCCGTTTTTCGAGCGCAAGCGCGTGGCATATCCGGTCACATCGCCGTTTGCCACTGAAAATTTAACCACATCATTGCCATATCTCACGCCTTCGTGAGTGATTTTCTGATACTCCACGGGCAGACACGAGGGGCGTATCATGGTTGAGATAAGCGTGTCGCGCACCATGAGAATCTTGTCGGCCCATGGCAATGTCGACGCCGCAAGTTTAGCCTGATAATAAGGTCCGTCATTTCTCAGAGAGAGCACCGCCGTTGCGGCATCTTTGTTAATAAGCCCCCATTTATAAGTGATGACGTAATGCAAGTCTTCATCAAGAAGATCGATAGCCGATGACGGCAGCGAAAACGCAAGCATAGCACACAAAACCGATAAACGCGTCAATACGGTTCTAAAATATCTTTTAGTATACATCTGAAAATATATTAATTTTAATTAAATATATTGTATCATAGATAATACAATCCAAGCCGCCCCAAAGTTCATCCCGCCCCTCTTGTGACAGCAGAAAAATTTATTCGTTGAACGGCAAGGAATGGCGAATCGACTGCTCGATGCGCTTGTTGCGCCAACATTTGCGGCACACCGCTATATAGCGGTCGTCGCCGCCTATCTCAAGCTGGTCGCCTTCGGTCACGAAATCTCCCTCGGAGTCTATGCGGGCGTTGACAATTGTTTTCCTGCCACAGGTGCAAGTGCTCTTTATCTCATCGATCGTGTCGGCAATTTCAAACAACCGTCTCGACCCCTCAAACAAGTGGGTCTGGAAATCGGTTCTGAGCCCGTAGCAAATGACATTGCTGCCATAGTCGTCGACAATGCGGGCAAGCTGATCCACCTGCTCGGCGCTAAGAAACTGCGCCTCGTCGATCAAGAACCAGTCAATCACCGTCATCGTCTGCTCAAACATGTCCTGAGCAAGCTGATACAAGTCGGTGTCGGGATATATCCATGAGCATGCGCGCTGAATTCCAATGCGCGATCGAATCACGTTTTCCTTCTCACGGGTGTCCACGACCGGTTTCAAACATGCGTAGGTCATGCCGCGCTCTTCAAAGTTATATGCGGTGGTAAGCAACAGGGCGGTCTTAGCCGATCCCATGGTGCCGTAGCGGAAATATAGCTTGCCTTTTCGGTTCATCACGGTGTCATAAAAAGTTTGAGAGAGTAAAGTTATAGATAAATCCGGTAAATGCAATAAGAAAAACCGACTTTAATCCACGGGGCTATAAAACAAAATGAGACGCATCCTGCTACAGGAGCGTCTCATTTCGGGTTCTGTTAAGCGTGTTAAGCCTTAGCTTCGGGAGCCACGTTTACAAACTGGCGTCCGTTTTTGCCTTCAGTGAACACAACAACACCGTCAACAAGAGCGTAAAGAGTGTGATCTTTACCCATACCTACATTTTCACCGGGATGGTGAACGGTACCGCGCTGACGCTTAATGATGTTGCCTGCTTTAGCATGCTGACCACCGAAAATCTTAACACCAAGTCGTTTGCTTTCTGATTCACGACCGTTCTTAGAACTACCTACACCTTTCTTATGTGCCATGTCTGTTTAAGATTTTAATGGGTTAAGCTACTAATTCTTTAATCACAACTTTGGTGAAGCACTGGCGATGGCCGTTTTTGCGGCGATAGCCTTTACGTCTTTTTTTCTTGAAGACGATTACTTTGTCACCTTTTACGAGCGGGGTTGCCACTTCGCAAACTACTTTCGCACCTTCTACGGTAGGCGCGCCAACCTTTACGTTGCCGTCGGCATCGACCAAAAGAACACGGTCAAATTCAACTGTTTCGCCCTCTTTTTTGTCATCACCGAGGTAGTGAACATACAAGAACTTTCCGGCTTCTGCCTTGAACTGCTGTCCTTGAATTTCTACGATAGCGTACATCTGTTAATTAAAATATTACAGGTTAACTCCGTCAGGCGAGCATCCTTATGGCGCTTCTTTACGAGCCCGTGCGGAAAAATTGCCCACAAAGTTACGACTTTCCTCCTGATCTACAAAATTATTCCACAATCTTTTTTATGAAATTTTTATGTATAAACCCGCACAAGGGGCGTGGCGCTATTTTTTATCAATGTAAGGGAGAATGACAGTTTCAAAGTTCTCGCGGGAGATGATGCGGTAATGAAAATGAACGGAGTCGTTGAATCGCTTGCTGTGATGCGCAATGTAGTCGCCACGTCCAAATTGCTCGGCAAGAGCCGCACGGTCAATATCTTCATCGATAAATGCGAGCTTTTTTCCCATAATCACGCTGTCAATTTCACTCCATGTCTTCATCCATTCTTCACCCGATGGCGGCGTTATGCCCTGAACGCTCTCAACAAAAGCGCGGAAGAAAACGTCGTAGGGGACCACACTGTCGCGAAGAAGCGAGAGATTGACCCTGTAGAAATTGCCCTTATAGCCGGTCTTTTCATAGAGAGGTCCATCAAACGGTCCTTCCCCGGAAAGTTCATGACGCAGATAGCGCCCTGACGCGGCTGTGTCATTGAGAATGTGCCCGGGTCCGAAGAAATCCTGCATGAAGTTTTTATACACGTCGCGATATTGCGACACGGGGTAATTGGAAAGTTGATAATCCAATGTGGCTGATATAGAATCGGCAACTGATGGGGAGTCAACAGGCTGCGCGCCGTTATTATGCGAGCAGGACACCGCCGCNCATAACACCGCGATGGCAAANAGAAGTCTTGATTTCATTGTAATAAGGAAGGCATATTGTCGATTACGGAATTTAGTCGGCACCCATTGATGCCGCGCAAAGGTAATCATCCCATTCAAATTATGCAACCTCATCAAATAGACCGGAGGATAAGTTTTCTCATTAGCGGAAAGTAGCTATCTTTGCAAAAGATGGTAGAACAATCCGCCCTTCAATTAGCGGAATATGCAAATTTGATTATGAAACGAATCGCAATATTTGCTTCAGGCAACGGCTCAAACGCTGAAAACATAATTAGATACTTCCGGGAGAATCCCCGCAACGCTGAAGTGGCGCTGGTCGTGTGCAACAAACCCGACGCAATGGTTCTTGAACGCGCAAGCAAACTTGGGGTCGACACAGCCGTCATGACACGAGCCGACATCAACGATCCCGAAAAGATGCTCAAGCTCATGGACGAATATGAGATCGGTTCAATCGCTCTCGCCGGCTTCCTNCTGATGGTGCCGTCGTTTCTGATTGAACGCTATGAGGGTCGCATTGTCAACATCCATCCTTCGCTGCTGCCAAAATATGGAGGCAAAGGGATGTATGGCAAGCACATTCATGAAGCCGTCGTTGCTGCAGGGGAAAAGGAGACCGGAATCACCGTCCATTTCGTAAGTGAGGATTGCGACGGGGGCGACATAATTTTCCAAAAGTCCATACCCGTCGANGCTACCGACNCCCCTGCCGATGTGGAGGAGAAAATTCATGCGCTCGAAAAAGAGCACTACCCGAGAATAATCGGCGAAACAATCGTCGGTACGCACTGAATAGAAATAGGGAGAGCCTGCAACAGCCCTCCCTATTTTATGGAATACGGGTATTATCCATTTTTCACAAGATAAAAAAGTATATTACGCACAAACTTTATCAGTTGCCCTTGGAAAACATCTCTTTTATCGAGCCGATTGAACTTAACACGCCCGACGCTTCATAGGGAATGTAGACAGTCTTGTTATTCTGTCCTGAAGTCATGTCGCGAAGAGTTTCGATATATTTCAACGCAAGCATGTAGGTTGCAGGATCAGTATTGGACGCCTTTATAGCCTCAGCTACACGGGTTATCGCCTCAGCTTCAGCCTGAGCGGTCAACACCTTCGCACGCGCCTCACCCTCGGCTCTGAGAATCTCAGCCTCCTTGATGGCGGTAGCCTGGTTGATCTGGGACTGCTTGTCGCCCTCCGACAAGAGGATGACCGATGTTTTCTGTCCCTCGGCATTGAGGATTTCAGCNCGGCGGTTACGTTCAGCCTGCATCTGCTTCTCCATCGCCTCTCTCACGCTCTTAGGAGGAGTGATGTCCTGAAGCTCGACGCGATTCACTTTCACGCCCCACTTGTTGGTCACGTCATCAAGAATAGCCTGCAAGCGGGAGTTGATAGTGTCGCGCGAAGTAAGCGTCTGGTCAAGCTCCAGTTCGCCGATGACATTTCTAAGAGTGGTCTGGGTCAATTTTTCCAACGCATTGGGAAGATTGTCGATTTCATACACAGCTTTCTTGGCATCGACAATCTGAAAATAAAGCAGAGCATTGATTTCGGTAGTGACATTATCCTTTGTGATCACTTGCTGAGAAGGGAAGTCATATACCTGCTCCCTCAAGTCGATTGTGGTCGAAGAGGTCATTTTGACAATCTGACGCCCGTTGACGGTCGACTCGACACGGCGGGTATAGACAACTTTGGGCTTGTCGATAAAAGGCCAGATTATATTAAGTCCGGGCGAAAGCACACTGTGGAATCGACCGAGACGCTCCACTACCCTGGTTTCGGACTGCGGAACGATTTTAACACCTGCCGAAACGACTATTATAACGGCAAGCACAAGAACTCCAAGAAGAATATAGGTTTCCATATAGAAATATTAAATTGGTTTTACAATAAGGATTATACTGTCATATCCGGTCACCTTCACCGTCGTGCCGTAGTCAATCGCCTCCCCGTGGCTACTGCGCGCCTGCCAGCTGTCGCCGTCGATGCGCACGCGCCCGAGCCCGTTGAGCGGTATCGACTTCTCCACCGGTATCTCGCGCCCTATCAAGGCATCCATATTACTGTTGTAAGCCTCGCGGTGAGGGCGAGATTTACGCAATCGGTTGACAAACGGAGCAAGAAATATGAACGCAAGAATAACACCTGTCACCACTCCGGCAAGCTGCCATTGAAGCGGGCAGCCCGCAATGTCCATCACAGCGGCGACAAGACATCCCACTCCCACGCAAAAGGTGGCGATCCACCCGGTGAGCAACTCAAGCACTAATAAAAGCGCGGCGGCTATAAGCCACATAACCCACGTAACCATTTTTGAAAATTATTAAGTTCAATCAATAAAACGCTTTGTCAAACCTCCGTATGCGTCGATGCGACGGTCGCGCAAGAAAGGCCACCACCGTCTCACATTCTCCGAGCGGTTCATATCGATGTCAATAATCGCGCTCTCCTCTTGGGTTGAAGCCCTGAAAAGNAANTCTCCCTGAGGACCGGCNACAAACGAATTGCCCCAGAACAGGATTCCATTGGTCATCCCCGACGGGTCGGGCTCCAAGCCAACACGGTTGACCGTCACGACCGGAAGACCGTTAGCAACGGCATGACCGCGCTGCACAGTGACCCAAGCCTCCAGCTGACGAGCTTGTTCGTCGGGAGTGTCGGAACTCTCCCACCCTATAGCAGTAGGATAAATAAGAATCTCAGCTCCTTGCAACGCCATGAGACGGGCAGCTTCAGGATACCACTGATCCCAGCACACCA
>WFMA01000134.1 GCA_009177195.1 Bacteroidales bacterium
CACAGTTATGCGGGTGTGGGATTTCGGGAATCGGCGCGATTGGAAAGTGTATTCAATACCCTCTTTAACCGTTGAGCTTCCGTTGGTGACATGGGTCCTTACGTATTGACCCGTTGTTTCGGTATAGGGCAGTTCTTCGATGAGCGGAGCGCGGTCAACGCTTTCGGGATTGAATTGAGAAGCGTCATAACGGCGGTAGGTGTAGCGGTGGACGGTTCCTGAATGACGGAATCCGTCGGTCATCTTCTCACGGAAATATGTGACGGATAGACGGTTACTGCGGTAGCTGATGTCGCCTCTGACTTCCCATTTGAAATTGCGTGCCGCTTTTAAGTTATAATTGGTCAAGTCTTCTACAAATGTCATCACATTCATGGTGCGGTAGTCGGGGTTGTTGTGATAGTAATTGAGCTGCTCGAANTCGGAATAGAGCTTGTCGGGGTATAGGAAGGCTGCGACAGGCATCTTGGTGTGCCATCCGAAGCCGCCCGAAATCTCCCAGCTGATGGGGAAACGCTTTACTTCGAGTTGGGGGAGAGTCCATGTTGCGTTTACTCGCGGATCAAAGTAGACCTTGTTGTGAAGCGAAAATTTTGAGTCGAGATTCAGGAGCGACGTGCCTCTCACTCCGGCAATGACATGGAAAGTGTGGTTGCCGGCAAACAGGCGCATGTCGTTTTCAACGTATGCCGACATCTGGTGCATCGCCGGGATGTCACTGTAGGGACGCGGGCGCGAGTTATTGCCGGCGGTCAGGGGGCGGGTGATGTCATAGACTTCTCCGGCTCCGTAGTTTTTGTTCATGTTCCACTCCACTCCCGCTTTCACGTAGTCGGCGACAGTGCGGTTCATGAAGCGGAAAGTTGACGAGACTTTGGCGTAGGCGGTCAAGGGCTTTCCGATGACATCGAGACGCGCCAGATAGAGCATAGGCAGATATCCCACATAGTTGCTTCCGGGAGTCACGGAGACGGGGAGCGGCAGGATGCGCGATGGGGCTACATGCTTTTTCTGGCTAAGGCGTTCATCGGAATAGCTGATGCCGGTGGTGAGGTTGAGCGAGCGGAAGCGACTCCCGGTCATGGATGAAATTGAAAGGGTGTTATTCCATGAAACGGAGTTGTTTTTGGTCGAGAAATTGTCGATGGTGTTGTTGACCGTCAAGTCGGGGTCGTTGTTGTCTTTTTCAAAAGAGCCTTTGTAGGTCAGCGCGGAATTCCACTCGGTAGCTGTGCTTTGGTTGCTCCACCGCTTGTTGCTTCGTGCCGAGAGGCTGACTCTTTTGAAATTTTCTCTTGAATTGCGGGGGTCGATTTTCGAGTTGAGGTAATCGATGCCGGTATTCAGGGTCCAATCCTTGCCGGGCAATTTGATGCCTTTGCCTACGTAGATAAGCTGGCTTTGGGTGTCGGCTTTGAAGCGCGCCTCAAGGCGAGAAACTCCGCGTTTGCGCTGGATGTTGACAAGCCCTGAAGTGAGCTCGCCATACTCAACTGAAGGGATGCCGCGGACTATCTCTATTTTTTCAATATCGTCGGTAGAGATGTTGCGCATGTCCACGCCTTTGCCGGTAGACAGGCGCCCCGCTTTGTCGGAATCGGGGGTGTGCTGCATCTGAGAGCCGGTGTTGACAGGCACTCCGTCAATAACGAATGATGTGCCGAGCGCCGATGTCATGTAGTCATCGGCGGGAGTTATATTGGTGGCTTGACGGAGGGCGATGGCGTTGACGCTTGCCATGTTTGGGTCGGTGGTGATGCCGCCCGGCAAAAGCGACATCAAGTCAGAGAAACTTGACGGCTGAAGATGTCGCATGGCAGTGGTGTCGATGATTGAAGCGCTTGTGGGTCGACGCGACTCCTGAGCGGTAACGACGACTTCCGACAAAGAGATAGAGGAGCCTNCTATCGAATCCTTGTCGGTTACAGTTGTGGAATTTTCAACCTTATCTGTGGCGCCGTTGGTCGTGGCGCTGTAAATTAAGGTAAAAGCGAGGGTGAAAATTCTAAAACATATATGAGAGTGCGTCATCAATATCCATCGATTGGTTTACGGGTGCAAAGTTAGATGGACAGGGAGGATTTGGAAATACTCAAAAATGATGAATCTCAGGCTTAAGATAACTCAGGTAATACCTAAAATCAATTAAAAAAACGGTCTCAGGATATATGTAAGACGTTCCTGAGACCGCTGATGCTTATGCTCCGGCAACTACTATTGCCGGGGGTAGCGGGGCTATGTATTTGCGAGCCATTTCACCAAGCAGTTCGGGAGTTAGGCTTGCCGCCGCTTCGACTTGACGGGCGAAATAGTCGGCTGGAATTTGCGACAATTTACACGTCACATAGTAGTCCATCATGTCAAACGGGGTGTCGAGCGATGATGCGAGCCCTGACATGAGATGGCGTTTAAGGCGAGTGATTTCTTCATTGGAGAAGTCGCCGGTCGATAGGCGGTCCACTTCTTTCAGGGTTTCAGAAATCAGCTTATCGACTGTCGAGGGGTCGGTAGCGCTTTCAATTCCGATAATACCGCCTTCGGGGTAGCCAAGCAGGAATGATGTTATGCCATAGGTGAGCCCCTTGTCTTCCCTGATATTGCTCATGAGGCGGCTNCCNAAATATCCTCCGAGAGCCATTATGAGCATTCTCAACGGGATGTAGTCGGGGTTGCTTCTGAGCGGCGCCGGATAAGTTATCCTGACGGCGCTTTGCAAAGCTCCCTGGACTGTTACGCTGACTCGGTTTTCGGGAACGGTGTTTTGGAACGGTTCAATAAGAAGTTGAGTGGACTGATGTGTGCAGGGAATTTGTCCGAAATGTTTGTTAACTGTTGCNATAAGGCTGTCGTCGATGTGTCCGGCGAGGAAAAGTTCGAGATTTCCTTCTCCCGCGCGGAAAATGAGATTGTGCCATTGCTTGATTTCGTCAAGTGTTATGCGTGCTATTTCTTCAGGCGAGTCAAATCGCGCAAGGGGATGAGTAGCTCCCATCATGATGCGGTTGGACTCGCGCGATGCCAAGGCTTCCACTTTGTGAGCCAGCAACTGCGCTTGATTCAGCTTGCGTTCACGCACCATCGTGAAGGCGCTTTCGGGGAGCAGCGGATTGTGGCACATCGCCGCAATCAGCGGAATCACATTTTTCGCCTTGGAGTTGAGGGAATACAGCCGCAGGGTGGAGTAATGGGAATCGGCTGAGGCTCCGATGCGCGCGCCATTGAATTCCAAGGTATCGGAAAACTCTTCGCCCGACATTCCTCCCGCTCCCTCGCGCATCAATTGCAAGGTGAGATTGGGAACCGGGAATTGAGAGCATTCGGCATTACCGCCTTTCCATACTGCGGTTAAGCTGAACACTTCCTGATCGCCGCTGTTGATGATGTTGGTCGTCACGCCGTTGTCAAGTTTTATCTGTTCTAACGGCGGCATTGAAATGGAGGCGAAATCTCTTACCGGTGGGGCGATGTTTCGATTTAGCATTGAGATTATAAGTTTAGACAGATGTTTATATTTTGCCAGAAGCGAGCAGACGGCATGCGCGTTCAAGGTCTTCGGGGGTGTCGATNCCGATAGTTCCGCAAGCGCTTATGCCCACTTTTATTTTGTATCCGTTTTGCAACCAGCGTAATTGTTCGAGCGATTCGGCAAGCTCAAGGCTGCTTTGCGGAAGGCGGGTAATCTGCTTCAGGATGTCAGCGCGGTAGGCATACATTCCGATGTGAGTGTAATACTGCACTTTTTTCGCCCACTCCTCTTTGTCGACGCCNCGGAGATAAGGGATGACCGAGCGGCTGAAATACATGGCAAACATGTTTTCGTCAAAAACGAGTTTCGGTGTATTGGGGTTGAAAAGTGCGTCGACTCCAAGCTGCGCGTCGAATGGACGCGCGAGAGTGGCTATCTGAGTCGCGGTATCGTCAAAACATTTTTTGATTTCCTCAATTTGCGACGGGTCGATGAACGGTTCGTCGCCCTGAATGTTGATGATCACNTCGGCGTNCGAGCCCGTGTTGAGGTATGCTTCATAGCATCGGTCGGTTCCGCTGCGGTGCGTCTCGGATGTCATCACCACGTTTCCGCCAAATGATTTCACGGCATCGGCAATGCGATTGTCGTCGGTGGCTACGCAAACGTCATCAAGGGCTTTTTTCACCTGGAGATAGACGCGTTCAATCATTGTCTTGCCGCAAATGTCGGCAAGCGGTTTGCCCGGGAATCGAGTCGATGCGTATCGGGCGGGTATTATTCCGATAAATTTCATTTCTGCGTTATGTTCAAGAATTGGTTTTTCGGGGAGCTTTCAGCATCGAAGGAGCAAGAAAGACTCCTATAATGAGATATACGTAATAGGTGATTATGCGCCAGAAAAGAGCTATGATGAGCGCGATGCCGGCATTGTTGAGCATGTCACCGTAATATTCGGTGAACAGCCATTCGCTGATACCGCTGCCGCCGGGGGTGGGGCTTACCATGAGAACGACCCACACGACAAATTGCCTGCCAAACACCACGAGTTGATCGGCATGAGGNACAAACCCTAAGAACAAGGCATTGACCACCAGAAAGCGCGAGCTCCATGTGAGCACCGTCGCTCCAAAAACGCGCAACCACCATATTGCCGGGCGTTTTCTTAGCTCAGCGGATGCTGCGACCATATTGTCGCCAAGAGCGATAACGGCAGGTTGCCATCGACGCAACCACTTGAATTTAAAGATGAATATCAGCGCATTCTTGATTCCGTTGGGTTTGACAAGGATTCCTAAAAACAGCAGGGCGGTCCAGGCGACAAGGACTCCGTAGACTATCCAGAAAACGACTTTGAGCCCTGTTTCAAAGGAGTTGTCATTGAAGCCGAAAAGTGCGTCGTTGGGAATAAAGAGCATTATAAGCGGACAAGCCAAAGTGAAAAACAGTTCGTCGAGAAATAGCGTTGTCAGCATGAGCGTTGTCGCTCTTCCGAGGTTTATGCCTTCGTGGTGAAGGAAAACCATGCCGAGTGACGATCCTCCGACAGCCGAGGGGGTGATTGCCGAGGTGAATTCGCACATGAAGTTCACCTTCAAGGCTTGCCACCAGGTGATATCCTTGTCGGTGAGAGTTCGGAATCGCCATGTGAGTCCGAAATCACGTCCCGCCATGAACACCCACGCTAATGCGATGCACAGAATCACATGAGTGTCGAAATGGACTGTTTTCCATATATTCACGCTGAATTCGCGATGGAAAAGCCATGCGATGACGCATAGCCCTATCAGAACAGGGATTAAGACTCGCCATCGGCTGAATCCCTCGGACGACGGGGATTGTGATTCGTTATTTTTGATTTCTGCCATATTTTTCGATTATTTCGTTATATCGCATCACGACTTCCTCGATGACTTCTTTCCATGAACGTGTGAGTGTCGCAGCCGCTCCACGTCCGGCGGCAATGATTTTTTTGCGGTCATGATAAAGCTCTCGTATTTTTGCCGCATAACTTTCGGGAGAGTTTTCGCAAAGAAATCCGTTATACCCGTCGGTAATCACTTCGGCAGTGGTCGAGCCTGACAGAACGAGCGAAGGGGTGCCCATCATGGCGGCTTCTCTTACCACAAGCGGAGCGTTGTCGTAGAATGAGGGGAATGGAAAGAGATCGGCGGCGGCATAATATTCCTTTAATGTGTTTCGGTCAGGAATCATTCCGTGGAGGGTTATGCGGTCTTCAAGATGTAGATTCTTCACCAACTCTTTCATTTCATTGACGGCATAACCGGTGCCGATGAACGAAGCCTTTATCGGCAAGTCTCGCAGAAGATCGATTGCCTTTATAATCAATACAACGCCTTTCTCCTTTATGTGCTGTCCTACAAACAGGAGTCTCACTTCGTTGCTGTCGACTCCTATCTTGGCGTTGGCTCGGTTGTTGATGGCAAGAAGCTCGTCAAAGTTGTCGGCGGCGAGGTCGATCCCATTG
>WFMA01000231.1 GCA_009177195.1 Bacteroidales bacterium
CCGGGATTGGAGGCGGTCAACACCTGTCCGATAAGGATCGGGAACAGGGCGAGTCCTATATTCTGCACCCAGAAGATGAGCGAATAAGCGCTTCCGAGGAAACGAGCCTCCATAATTTTTGGAACCGAAGGCCACAATGCCGCAGGAACCAGCGAGAAGGAAACGCCGAGGATAACGATTGCCGAGAATGCGAGAGCCTCGCTCGGGAACACCGGAAGAAGCAGCGCGAAAGTGAGGTGGCACACAATCATGAGGATAGCGCCGAGAATGAGCATCGAAGCGCCCTTGCCCTTGCGGTCAAGATAATATCCGAGAAGCGGCGTGAGCACCATGGCGCCCATCGGGAACCAACGGAAAATATCGGCGGCGGTAGTAGCCGAAATGTGGAGCGTACACTGAAGCATGTTGGCGGCGTAGCGCTGGAACGGGAAAATAGCCGAATAGTAGAGCACGCAAAGCATTGCCACAATCCAGAAGAGCTTGCTTCCGAATATCTTGCCCACGTCGCTTAGTTTGAACTCCTCTTCAGCGGGCTCGGCGGCATCATTGCGGGCGTCGCCCAGCTCCTTGTCGAGTTTGGCATCGAAGAAAGTGAACACGATGTAGCATAGCAAGCCAACGATGAGGAGGCATGTGCAGAAGCCTACGGGGATAACCACAGTGGGGTCATCTTTTCCCATCCAGTCGGCAAGGCGCGGAGAGATCGAGAAGATGGCGAAGACTCCGAGACGGGCAATAGCCATTTCAAGACCCATGGCGAGCGCCATCTCCTTGCCGTTAAACCACTTGGCGATAGCCTTGGACACGGTGATACCCGCCATTTCACAACCGCAGCCGAAAATCATGAAGCCGAAAGCGGCAAGCTTGGCGCTACCGGGCATCTCGACCCACCACGAGCTGAGCCAGTTGTCAAGACCGGTGCCCTGAAACCAGTTGCTCACGGCATAGAACTTGATGCAGGCGCCCACGACCATCACCGATGCCGACAAGGTTCCGGTAAAACGCACACCCATCTTGTCGAGAATAATACCGGCAAGAATCAAGAATCCGAACACGTTGAGGATATACTCGGCGCCGGCATAGTAGCCGAACGCATCGGGCGACCATCCGCGCTGCGTCTCGATGAGAGACTGCAAGGGCGACATTACATCGACAAACATATAGGCGAAGAACATCATCGACGCAATCAGAATCAATGCCGTCCAGCGAGCCCATGCTTTATCGTTAAGCAGAGTTTTTACTTTTTCAGTCATTACTTTTAAACTTTGTGATAATAATTTTCCACAAAATTAAAGAAAAACATCCGAATGACAGAAATATTCCGTAATTTCGTGACACATTATTCACACATTCCCACAATGTACAAACAGCGTCCCTACACATTTGACCGGGTGGTGAGACTCGTGATCACCTGCATCGTTATCTGTGCCGCAATCTGGCTTATAAATATTCTTAAAGGAGTGCTGCTGCCATTTTGCGTGGCTTGTCTGATTGCCTATCTTTTTGAACCGTTTGTGCAGTTCAACCGCCGGTTGCTGAAATTGAAAGGGCGCGTGATCGCCATCTTCGTGACTCTTTTCGAAGCCACGTTCCTCTTTGGCATCCTGTGCTATTTCCTCATCCCGATGATCATTTCCGAGATGCAGCACATGGCTCACCTGTTGAAAATCTACTCCGAGAACGAGCTTTCGATTCCGTTCCTGCCCGAAAAGTTCCATGAACTGGTAAAAAAATATATCGATTTCGACTATCTGTCGTCAATTCTGTCGCGCCGCGACCAGATGGAGCTGATCGAAACTTTCATTCAGTCGACATGGAACCTGCTCAGCAGCGGAATAGCCATGATCATAGGGCTGTTCAGCTGGCTGATCGTGTTTCTCTATGTCATCTTCATCATGCTCGACTACGAGAAACTCGTAAAGGGAGTGAGACGCATGGTGCCGGCACCCTATCGCAAAACCACATTCAAAATTGGCAACGACATACAACGCTCCATGAACCACTATTTCCGCGGGCAGGCGCTGGTTGCTCTGTGTGTCGGGGTGCTGTTCAGCATCGGTTTCCTCATCATCGACATGCCGCTCGCCATCATCCTCGGGATGTTCATAGGGCTTCTCAACATGGTTCCCTATCTCCAGATTATCTCGCTTATCCCGGCGTTGATCCTGTGTCTTGTGAGTTCGGTGGATTCAGGCGTTGATTTCTGGCCTATTTTCTGGCAGTGCATGGCTGTATATTGCATCGTGCAAGCTATCCAGGACCTTTTCCTCACCCCGAAAATCATGGGCAAAGCGATGGGGCTGAACCCTGCCATAATATTGCTGTCGCTCTCTATCTGGGGAACTCTGTTGGGATTCCTCGGGCTCATCATCGCCCTTCCGCTCACCACCCTGCTGCTCGCCTACTATGACGAATATCTCATAATCCTGCAGCAACGCCGCAAGCATCCCCACAAATCCCAGTCAAAAATCAAGGCAAAGACAACACGATAACCCGCCTCCCCGGGGAGTCAATCGCTTAGCAACTCACGGGCGGCATCCAGGTCGCGCCGAAAAATAAGCAGTCTTATCGCGCCCAGCGGAGTGACTGTCAAGGGATATACGCTCGACATTATCTCATTGTTTATGATACACGGAATGCCGTTGGTCTCAAGCACACCCTTGGCAATATATGCGTCAGCGTCGCTATAATAGGTGTTGAGCAGAATCAAGTCGTCGTCCTTCTCCATAGTCGTCAGGTCATTTCTATTTAATCCCGCAGGCATTCAACGCCTTGTGATAACGACGGGCGTTTTCCTGATNGCGGNCGTAATCTTCAGCAAAATTGTGTCGCCCNGAAAAGTCCTCTNTCGCGCACATGTAAAGATACTTGTGAGGCTTCGAGTCGAGCACGGCGTCGAGCGTAGCGGCTGCCGCCACCCTTATCGGTCCCGGGGGGAGCCCATCGTTGCGATAGGTATTGTAGGGGGAATTTACACCGAGATGCGCTCCGGTGATGCGTCGCAACGAAAAATCGCCGACGGCATATTTGACTGTCGGGTCGGCTTGGAGCTTCATCCCCTTGTGTACACGGTTGAGATAAAGACGCGCCACTATGCCGCGCTCCGCGCGGTCGTTGGTTTCCTCCTCGGCGATCGATGCGACTGTCGCCACCTGGACGGGTGTGAGCCCCAATGCCTTCGCCTTGGCACGGCGGTCGTCGTTCCAGAAACGGTTGCGGAAATCGGCAAGCCGGCTCACTATCTTCTCGGGTGCAGCCGTCCAGTAGAATTCGTATGTGTCGGGGAGAAAAGCAGCCACATATTCCGGTCGCTTGAATCCAAGCGGAGGGAGGATGGAATCACACGCCGCCATAAACGAAGCCGAATCAGTCTCGACGCACTCGGCAACCCTCGATGCGAGCTGCCCGAGAGTACGGATATTGTTGAAAGTGAGTTTCACCGGAGTCTGGGCCCCGTTTTTCAACGTGCGGTAAATTTTCACCGAGCTGCTACCCGGCGCTATGCGGTAAGCTCCGTGAGCTTTTGCGACATCGCCGCCGAAAACCGACCACAACGTCGCCGCCCGCGCTCCTGCCGTGCCAAGTTCCGACTTAAGGGTAGACTTTAGCTGAGCGTCACTCTCCCCGGCATGAACGTAGATCCATCGCGGCTCATCGCCCGAATATCCCGACCACAGAAACATCCTGCACGCCACGAATCCCGCAATAGCGGCAACAACAAGAACACATGCCGCCAATCCTATTATTTTCTTTGCATTCATCTGTCAAGTTTGAGAGACAAAGTTAACAAAATCTCCCCCTCGCCCCAACAAGAGATACCATTATAATTTGTTAATGCAGTATAAAACCGCTATATTTGCCATTAGAATAACCGTTCTTACCAGAAAGACGAATTTAAGACATGACTGACATAAACACCCTATACATCACTCCCGAAAAGATAGAGAGCGACAGGCGAATCCTCGAATTGCTCTCTCGGTCATTTCCCGACGTTGGCGCGGCAAGCACCGAAATAATCAATCTTGAAGCGATTCTCAATCTGCCAAAGGGCACCGAGCACTTCGTTGCCGACCTCCACGGCGAGCATGAGGCATTCCGCCACATTCTCAAAAACGCATCGGGCGACATCAAGCGAAAAGTGAACGAGCTTTATGGCAACGCGCTGCGCGAAGGGGAGATACGCGAGCTGTGCTCCCTCATCTACTATCCCGAGCAGAAACTCGAGTATATAGCCGATTCGGGCGAAAACACCTCCGATTTCTATTACACCACTCTCCACCGGCTCGTCAGGGTGTGCCAGTCAGTTTCCTCCAAATACACCCGCTCGAAAGTGCGCAAGGCGCTACCCAAGTCATTCGCCTACATCATCGAGGAGCTGATGCACGAATCCCCGTCGGACGACGACAAGCAAGCCTATTTCAACCGCATCATCGAAACAATCATATCAACCGGGCAAGCCGATGCGTTCATCGTCGCGCTGTGCAACGTGATCCAGCGCCTCAGCATCGACCAGCTCCACATTCTCGGCGACATATATGACCGAGGTCCCGGAGCCCACATAATCATGGATACCCTCTGCGAATACGGGAAATGGGATATACAGTGGGGCAACCACGATGCTCTGTGGATGGGGGCGGCGGCTGGAAACGACGCATGTATCGCCAACGTGCTTCGCCTGTCGCTGCGCTACGGCAACCTCGCAACGCTCGAAGACGGCTATGGAATAAACCTCGTGCCGCTCGCCACGTTTGCAATGGAGGTCTATGGCGACGATCCGTGTGAAGGATTCGAGCCCCACTTGTCGGATGACAACCAACACTCCGAAAAGACGCGCCGACTCATAGCCAAGATGCACAAGGCGATCAGCATTCTGCAATTCAAACTCGAAGCCCAGCTCATCGACCGCCGTCCCGAATGGGGTATGGAGGACCGCAAGCTGCTCGGCAACATCGACTTCGATCGCAAGGTGTTCACCCTCAACGGAAAGGACTACGAGATGTGTGACACGAATTTCCCCACCGTCGACCCCGCCAATCCGTTTGCCCTGTCGCCCGAGGAGGAGGAACTCATCCACAAACTCCACCACTCTTTCCGAGTGAGCGACAAGCTGAACAAGCACATCAAGTGTCTGCTCTCTCACGGCTGCATGTATGGCGTCTACAACTCCAACCTGCTCTTCCACGCCTCGATGCCGCTCAACGCCGACGGCACGCTGAAGGACGTGGAGATCAACGGCAAGAAATATCGAGGCAAAGAGCTGATGAAAGCGATAGGCTCCACAATGAGAGCCGCCTTCAACTATGACTCCACTCCCGAGGACAAGTCTTTCGCCCGCGACTACTACTGGTATTTGTGGTGCGGACCCGACTCCCCGCTGTTCGACAAGTCGCGCATGGCTACCTTCGAGCGCTATTTCCTCATCGACAAGGAAACCCATCACGAGGAGAAAGGCTACTACTACAAGTTGCGCAACAATGAGGAGGTTTGCGACATGATTCTCGACGAATTTGGCGTGGAAGGCGAACACCGCCACATCATCAACGGGCATGTACCCGTGCGACTTAACAAAGGCGAGACCCCCATACGCGCCAACGGAAAACTGATGGTGATCGACGGCGGCTTTGCCAAGGCTTATCACGAAACTACCGGAATGGCGGGATACACCCTCGTTTTCCACAGCCGCGGCTTCCAGCTCGTGAAGCACGAGCCGTTCACCTCTGCGGAGGAAGCGATCAAAAATGGCACCGACATCGTGAGCACGACCCAGATCGTGGAACTCAGCTCAAAACGCATGAGGGTGCGCGACACCGACAAGGGCAAAATTCTCCAAGGACAAATCAAGGAGTTGACCGAACTGCTCTACGCCTACCGCCACGGTATGATCAAAGAGCATGCCAAGCCCAATTAAACCCCTGTTCATCCATCAACGCCAAACTGATACCATGTCACTCCGAGTTTTTTCAGCGGCGATCATTGCAGCCGCCTCATGCGTCACATCATTAGCGCAAGTCACCCGAGGCTACACCAATCCTGTGCTTCCCGGAATGTATCCCGACCCGAGCGTGTGCCGTGTCGGCGACGATTATTATCTCGTCAACAGCACCTTCCAGTATTTCCCCGGCGTTCCGGTGTTCCACAGCAAGGATCTCATCCACTGGACTCAGCTGGGCAATGCGCTTGACCGCCCTTCGCAACTCCCTCTGAAAAACGCCAACGCATGGCTCGGCATCTACGCCCCCACAATCCGCCACGACAACGGCACCTACTACATGGTCACCTCCAACATCGGAAACGGCAAGGACGGCAAGACCAATTTCTTTGTCACGGCGACCGACCCGGCAGGCCCGTGGAGCGAACCGATATGGCTCGATCAAGGGGGCATCGACCCGTCATTCTATTTTGAGGACGGAAAATGCTACTTCACCTCCAATCCCGATGTAGGGATATGGCTATGTGAAATCGACCCGAAAACAGGAAAGCAGCTCACCGACTCGCACCTTATATGGGAAGGGACCGGAGGACGGCATCCCGAAGCGCCACACATTTATAAAAAAGACGGCTATTATTACCTGATGATAGCCGAAGGCGGAACCGAAATGGGGCACATGGTCACCATCGCGCGAAGCCGCGACATCTACGGTCCCTACGAATCAAATCCCGACAATCCCATCCTCTACCATCAGCGCAAAATCACACAGTCGAGCCCAATTCAAGGCACCGGACACGCTGACCTCATCAACGCCGCCGACGGTTCATGGTGGCTCGCATGTCTCGCTTTCCGCCCCCAAGTCAACGGGATGCACCTCACCGGACGCGAAACTTACCTCGCCCCTGTTTCGTGGAATGAAGACGGCTGGCCTGTGGTAAACGGCAACGGCACAATTTCAATTGACATGGACGTGCCCACCCTGCCCCAGACCTCAGGAAAAGACCGCAACATAGAGTATGATTTCACTCAAATGGATTCATTCTCGCCCGAATGGCTACATCTCCGCAATCCTCATCCCGAAAATTATAGATTCACCCCTGCAGGGCTTGAGCTCACCGCCACCTCGGCAACACTGAATTCGCTTGAAAGCCCCACTTTTGCCGCCATCCGTCAGCAAGACATCGATTTCAGCGTAACGAGCCAATTCTCCCTCATCGACGCTGCCGCCGGCACTGAAGCCGGGCTTAGTGTCTACATGGACGTGACCTCCCACTACGACGTTTTCATCCGCGCGAATGCCGATGGAACCCGTTCGCTCATCCTTGCCTATCAGCTCCACTCCATCTCAGGAGTAAAAGCGGAAGTCCCTCTGCCCGCCAATGACTATGTGACCGTGAAAATCGACGGAAAAGATGACCGATACACATTCTCCTACTCCACTTCCGGCACAGAGTTCACCCCCCTCGGCTCGCTCGACACTCGCTTTTTGTCGACTGAAACCGCCGGCGGCTTCACCGGCATAACCATCGGCATGTTCGCCGCCGGAAAAGGCTCCGCCCTCTTCCGCACCTTCACCTACAACTTAATGCATAATTCATAATTCACAATGCATAAATGCGGACGGATAGTTCCAACAAACAAGCCTGAAAAGCTTACACCTCCGGATAACCGGGTAGAGTGAGTGATAGCGAACTCTGCCCGACAAAAGCCCCCTCCCAACCGCACTCTGCAAAGAGTGCCCCCTGAATCACTTAAGAAGAGGTCTGTAAGACCGTCAGAAAATAGCCCGGGATGGAGCGAATGCAATACATTGTGCATTGTGCATTATGAATTATGAATTAATGAATTAAAAAAGCGAGGACCGGGTCATCAAGACCCGATCCTCGCCGGTAAATGTGCGGTTAGGGATAAACCTCTGTTATTTCACCATAATCTTCTTGCTCAAGCCCTCAACATTCACGATATAAATGCCGGGAACTACGTCAAGAGCGATAAACGAATCATTGCTGATTGCCTCTCTCTTCACGAGGTTGCCGCTGATGCTGTAGANANNNACTACAACCGCGCGNTCAACGNCGGTCACCTTGAGAGNACGGATAGAAGCGTCATAGACANCTGACNGNTCNTTTNCTTCCATCACTTCGTCAACAAGCCCTGTTGTATAGTTTACAGGAATGGTGACATCGGTAACTACATTCGAGCCGTCCTTAGCCTTAGCCTCCACCTTGATTTCGCCGGTGAAGCTCTTTCCTGTCAACGAAACGGTACCGTCGTTGGAGATTGTGGCATACTCTCCACCCTCGGCTACACGCCATTGAACTTCGCCAAATGTTGCGCGGAGCGGAGTAACCTGAGCATAGAGATGCAAGCGCGGTGAAGCCTCGTCGAGCATCATCTTTTCCTCAACCGACTTGATTGCAAGACCTTCGACAAAGGTCACTTCCGATGCGTCGCGGCTGCAAACCACNTTGGAGTGNGCNGTAGCGGCTGCACGTCCCATTCGGCTCTGAGGAACGAGGCTTGAATAGCTGAGCGCATAGTAGCAGTCGCCTGCCGGAACAGCCATATCGGTAAAGCTGTTTTCATATCCGCTCAAAGTTTCGAGCACTTCAAGATTGTCGGGATCTGTTCCGCGAAGAATTGTGTACTGCTCAACGACTCCTCCTTCGTAGGGGTTCCACATGAGGTTAAGCGAGTTGCCGAGACCCTTATTGATCATCAGGTGGGTACTTCCGTGAACAGCGCTTCGCTCAGTTTCGCCGCCATAGGTAGTTCCGAGAGCGATCACATAGCGGTTCTTACGCACCGAAGGATTAGACTGCATGTCGACAAAGTATCCGTCAGCGACATTCACCTCGCCAATGAGTTCGAAGTTGTCGGTCTTGCCGGTCTCCTTATATATTCTCATCTTGGTAAACAGTCCGGTTTCCGAAGGAACCTGATAAGGATTCCACTGGATGCTGTTCTTGCCGGTAGAGCCGTCGACTGCTACGATTGAAATAGCAGGAGTGAAATCAATAACCTCAGTCATGCTCTGCGAACCGATCATGCCGAAGATATCGTCAGAGTAGTCAACTCCCACAGTGTAGCGTCCTGCTTCAGAGGGGAATGTAACCGAAGCCTCCAGTTCACCCGGCATCAAAGAGATCTCAACACCTTCCGAAGCAACGAGTTCAGCTCCGTCCGAAGCATTTGCAAAAATTTCAGGAAGTTTCACGGTCACGGGAGCTCCGCCAAGAACCTTCGAGGGGAGTTCGATATCAAGATTGGGACGCTCCTTCACGAGGATAGATGTCTCGGCGCGCTTGCCGCCAACGGTGCAGGCGATTGTCTTAACGCCGGGAGCGCTCCATGTCACTTTATACACGCCCGATTCAAGAACTGCGTTACCGCCGTCCCATTCCCATGCCTGTTCAGCCATTTCAGTTCCGACATAGCGGAAGTCGGTAGCGACACCCTGTCCCGTCACTGCCGGGCTCTCGATGTCAACGATGCTGCCCACCTTGAACGAGCAGATTTCAGAGAAGGGAGAAGTAGCATTCCAAAGGTCGATTGCCTGAACCTTAACTTCATATTCGGTTGTAGCGTCAAATCGGTCAAGCGGAACGATAATGCTTGTGGTAGAGCGGGGCATGCTTCCTGCTACGAGGGGCAGGATAGCGGCGCTCTCATTGCCGCAGTTCATCGGCGAAATAATGTAAGAGTCAGCGCCCTCGGCTCCCTTTTTCTTCAATGATATGTTATATCTCAGCTGGTGAGAGGGAGTTTCGGTATCGGTCGAGCCGTTCCATGAAAGCAACACGCCCTTGCCTGAAGGCACTGCGGTAACTGCAGTGGGAGCGGTCGGCTTGTCATTCTTGACAGTGGGACGAATATCGCCTTGTGGATCGGGAGTGCCGTCGCCGTTCACGTCGGCATACTGGCAATCGAAATCATGACGATATTCCGAGCCGGTAAATTCTTTTGTCTCATACTTGTGCTGATTATCCTGGCTGTACTTCTCAACCCAGAATCCGCTGCCGTCGGGCATCCAGTAGTATAGGTCATTGGTTTCAGTGTCGAGCAGGTCTATAGCGCCGTCGTTGTCAATGTCGACTCCGGTCACTTCAAGCACGCCGTCAACGCGGTCCGATTTCTCATACGCAAGGCTCTTGTCACCCCAGAAGATATCGGTATAACCCTCAAATCTTTCCTTTATAAGGATGTCGGCATAACCGTCGTTGTTCACGTCAACCACACCGCCAAATATAAGACCGGTGTAATAAACGCCCGACTTGATATCGGAATTTATATCATGATATTCCCAAGTCATGTTGCCCTTATTGACAGCGATACCCGAGCGAATAAGATTGTCGCCGATAGATACCACATCAAGCAGTCCGTCATTGTTGACGTCATAAATCACATTTCTGCCCTGCAGCCCCTCGGGAAGAGCAAAGAACTTGAAAGTGTTATCACCAAGATTACGATAAACGCCTTGCTTGCCGTCGGCATAGGTAAGGATATCTACACGTCCGTCATTGTCAAAATCGAGATAAGCGGCATCCCAATTCAACATGCTTTCCAATTCAGAGACTGAATTGTCGGCGGAAAGAATCTTGATTTTAAACTCCTCTTCGGTGAAATCAAGATCACCTTCATTCACAAACAGCTTGCTATTGTCCATCAGCATGTCGGGCATGCCGTCAAGATTCATGTCAATGACATTAGCTCGTTGGAGCCAAAGATATTCAGTGTTGAACATCTTGGGCACGGGAGTGAAGTTGCCGTTGCCGTCGTTACCTTCGAGATAGGTGTAAAGTCGTTCAGCCACGCCGTCGCCGTCAAGGTCGGCATAAGCGCCAAGCCGGTGTCCGTTATAATCACCTTCGCGTTCCAAAGAACCCGAAGCATACACCTCTATATCGCGCGATGCGATAGCGACATCGTTGCCGTTGGTCACGGTGAGTCTCACCGTCTTTTCACCGCGGGAATTGAAAGTGATTGAGCAATCGCCCTTGTCGCCGGTCTTCACCACGCTGCCCTCGCCGGCGTCGTAGCTGTAGGTCCACTCGGGATTATAAGCTGAAAGCAGAGTCACGCCAATCTCCTTGCCGACAGTGGCAAGACCGGTTCCGAAAACAAAGTCGGGTTGCGGCGAAACGTGATTGTAAGCAGTCGCTTCAGAATGAGCGCTTGTCATTCCGGTGCCGTCAATCGCGCGAACCGAAATATAATATTCGCCCGGAAGCCAGCCCGAAGTGCGGATAAGGGCGCTGTTGTCGCGTCCGGCATAAACTTTTCCGTAGGAATAATCGCCTTTTTGATTGCCGATCTCCACTATATATGTAATGTCGGCTGCCGAAGTCTCGCGATCGGTCGCCGGCTTCCACTCAACTTTCGCAAAGCCCTTGTCGGTGTCAGAAAGCACACTCGGAGCGGCGCTCATCGCGGGAGCGGTATTGGCTACCGCTGAATACTTCTCGATGTTCCAGCGGAGCGAGCCGTTGTTGCGCTTGTAAAGGAGCTCGGTCTTGCCGTCGTTGTCACAGTCAATCACCATCAGGTTGAGGAAAGTTCCGAGCTGGCTGTCACGCGCCAACACAGTCTTGGGCTGCGGCTTCATGCTTGAAGGCACGTCAAACACCACAAATGTCTCGGAATAGTCGGTAGTGGCTGTGAGTGAGTAGGTTCCGTCGCNGTTAAGATCGAGACACTCCTGGAAAGAATACTCTACGGGATATGCGTTCTCAATCTTCTTAAGGTTACCCTTGCCGTCGTTGGAGTAGAATATCAGGAACGAATAATTGCCCGTGTAATTGATGGTCAAAAGAACGTCGAGATCGCCGTCCTTGTCAAAGTCGCGGACAAACATGTCGGAAAGGCTCGAATTCTTAACAAGATTCTTCTCCGAGTAACCTTCGGGAGAGCTCAATCTCAACGACAATTGTCCTGTTGCCGAGTCAAATACAAGCAGGTCCAGGATGTCGTCGCCGTTAAGGTCGCAAACCTCCACCTTTCCGCCGAGATCAGCGGGATAGTAAGTGGAGCCGTCGCCAACTGAAAGAAACGCGCCACCCTTCTTCGTGTCGATAAGATCGGGATAACCGTCAAGATTGACATCGACTGAAATAGAGATGTTGTCATACTCACTGACTGTGACCCCTCGTTCGCCGCCCGACATACCGGTAAGACACGCTCTGCCGCTCGGTTTCGAGAACTTGTGAGTGTAGGTGGCGCTTGTCGCAAAACCCGAGTCACCGATCATGTTTTCATCGGTGGTAACCGCAAGCTCGATATCAGAGAAAGTGTGGTCGGGACGCTGCAAAAGCACACGATGCTTTTCGTCAGCGCCTCTGAAATAATAGTCGGGGCGACCGTCAAGATTGATGTCGGTCTCCACAAGAGCGGTTGAATTATACTTGCGAGCCGAGAATGTCTGCACGGTGCGATACACATTGTCACTTCCTTTCTTGAGGAGCAAGATGGGAGTAGTGTCGGACGTAGAGTTATCGTCGGTCAGGATTTCAGGAATTCCGTCACCGTCGGTGTCGGTAATGAAAAAATTGCGCCGTACCCATGCATAGCTGTCATATCCTTCGGGATAAGTCCAGCCATAATAACCGCCGTTAATCATCTCTACTTCAAAAACAGTGGCAATACGATTGCCCTTTAAATCAGCGAAGTAAACGCCATTAAAGCGTCTTTCAGTTGCGGCTGAAGGAGCTGTGAACTTGGAAGTGACGTTGACATAGAGAGCGCCATCATACCACACTAAGTCGCAGTAACTGCTGCCNGCGCCCGAAGCTCCNCCATTGAGAGGAACCNTGTCGCCATTGGCATCGGTTATCTCGACAAANTTCTTGTCGGACCCGGCAAATGTCACCGGTTCGGAGCCATATTCGTCTTTGCAAATATTAATCATGTCTTCTTCCGGCATCCCCTCAAACATCCATTCGGGAAGAGCGCAATAGAACTTACCGTTCTCAACATGGATACCGGCACGCACATCGTCGCTGACGTATTGAGTGCCAAGNNNNTANNGNAGATAGCAGAGCTGATAATCATCGCTGCCGCTANCGGTTNCGGGACGGTCCACAAGAACCGCTCCTTCGGGAATCGCAGGCTTGTCGGATGTAGTGAACTCCATCCTCACCAATGACTCCTTCACGCCGTCACCATTCACGTCCGCCCATTGCGCGCGGTCGGTCGAATAGTAAAGATCGTAATCAACGGTCTCAGCCGTCATCATGAACGGCAGCAAGATCGAAGATAGTAGAAAAGGAATTTTAGTCTTCATTTTAAAATTGGTTTAATTAATAATTATTATTCAAGGTTGGTTGAAATAGATAAAAGTTTAAATGAAAATGCAAGATTAGAGGAATAGCTCGGTACCGTTCACATCATGCAATTTTTTGCGGATGCGGTAGCGGGCTGTATAAACACTGTGGATATCGACATTAAACACTGTCGCGATGTCGTGGGGCGGCATCTGTATGTAGAAACATAGTATATATCTTAAATCGGTGGAAGAGATCATGCCGCTGATCGAGTCGACCAGTGCCATGAAATGAGGGTCGGAGTCAACAACCGACAATCGGTGTAAAAAAATTTGTTT
>WFMA01000004.1 GCA_009177195.1 Bacteroidales bacterium
GATGATGGAGGATGTCTCCACATATCTATTCGGTGAGGATGGCAAGAGTGGTGCCTTCGGTTCCGACTTTGAGTTGACTCCGAATGAGGTTGAGGGACTTGCCGATAAGATTATGAAAGGCATGGAGGGTGTTGATGCCTATAACTCCGCTCTCGACCAATTAGAGAAAGTACTGAATGATAAGTACGGTCTTTCGATGAAGGGTGACAATGACGCTTCAAAGAGCGGTATGACGGCGGGATTGCAGTCGCTCACTGAGGACACGGGGGATTTACTTGCGTCGTACATCAACGGCATTCGTGGAGATGTCTCGGTAATACGTGCTAATTGGGACGTGCTTCTTGACGCAGCACTCCCTCAGATGAGCGTGATAGCGGAGGCTCAACTGACCGCACAGCGGCAGATTGCGGAGAATACGCTGCGCAACGCTATTGCAGCCGAGGCGATCCAATCTTCAGCTGAATTGATGGCGAAATACGGAAAAAGTATTGATGATAGGTTGCGTCGAGCACAGGCGGATAAGAGTACGGGATTTTATTTGAAGTAATGATATGGAAAATCTTAGCGAAACATTAAAGCGACAAGCAATCTCCCTCGGTCTATGCAAACAGTGGAGTGAGGAATGGGGCGATTGCAGCGCTCAGGCACTGATTGACAAATATAAAAAGGGCATCGACTTCTGCATAGAACATCAATACCCTTCAAATGAGTTTATAAAAGCAAATTTTNACCTTGCGCTGCTTCATANCAATCTTATCTATNTNGATGAACATATCAGTCTTGTTAGNGNACCGAGTGGGATTTATGTGCTGAACGGNGAATGCACCGGCACGCTTCGTTTCCGAGAATGGGCGGCTGCTACGGTCTATGTCCGGCACACATCAAAAGTCAGCATCATTGCCGAGGACTTCGCAAAAGTATTTGTGCGGGTCTATGATGAAGCGGATGTAGACGTGTGCGATGTCGGGGATGCCGTTGTGAGGGTCTATGAGAGAAAGTAAAAACACCTTGTCGAATGGCGGGGCGTGGTGCGTCTATAGGAAGTCTCTCAAAAATCTTCGTTGAAAGTGTCCTTTTTAGTGAGAGTTTCGTCGATTTTAGTGTTAGCGTTCTTCAAGAATGTATATAGAGAATTATCGGCAAAGTTTAAATCAACTTTACCTGATATAAATTCAACCCTTGCTTTCGAGAGCCCTCCGCTCTTAATTATTTGATTTATTTGATTTTTTGTGATTAGATACATTGCAGGCAGATAATATCTATACTTGCCACCCTTTTTCCCAGATCTCGTGGAAATGCTTTTTAAAGTGATATTATCACCAGTTTTAGTTTTAAGTAGGAGTCTGCCATCTTCAGCGATGCCATTATAATTTGACATATTGAAGTTTAGGACTAACCAATACTCAAAATCATTTGGATTCTTTATGTCCGACAAACGCTTTAAATAATATTCTACATCTCCGGTCAATGGAGGAGTAGTATTGTCAGTTAGTTGTTGTCCTCCGCCAGATACGCTAATAGTCCTCGTCCCATAAGCCTGAGAGTCCTCGATCTCAAGCTGTCCCCATGCCAGCATTGGCAAAATAAGCAGTAAAGTAAAAAATAGTTTTNTCATAGATNCGTTATTTAATAACTNTTTCAAAAATAGTTCCTATTCTTATTAATTTAAACCCTGAATGTTCAAATTCGATTTTATAACTTAATTCATCATCAGATATGCCGACAATCTGTCCCCACTCAAATAAATGATGAAAAATCTTGTCTCCAATATTGTATTGTGGAAGTTCTCTGTTTAAAGGGATACGGATGTTGGGTTTACGTGGTCTTCCTGTAACAGGAACGCTCTCTGGTGTCAATTTTGCTATTTTACACTCATAAATAAATCGTGAGACTTGCTTTGCATCTCCGGTTGTAGCATTATATCCTTCTGAATCCGTAAAATATAGATTGTCTTTGGCTCTTGTCATAGCAACATACATGACCCGGCGCTCTTCCTCTAATGCTAAGTCTCCACCACGCAATGTTTTTGAATTTGGAAATATGCCTTCTGACAATCCTGATATAAAGACATTTGGAAATTCCAATCCTTTAGATTGATGTATAGTCATTATTCTGAGCCAATCCTGCTCGCGCTGATAGTCCATATTCGTTAAAAGCGCAATGTCCTGTATATAAGATGCAAATGTTATATTTTCACCCTCATGTTCTTCTTCATAAAATTTTATGGCATTTACCAGTTCTTTCAAATTCTCCATTCTTTCTTCATCTCCATTGTTTTTTAACGTGGTTCTTATTCCACTTGTATCTAAAATATATTCCGCAATATCAGAGATTGAAAATTCTGTTTTTAATGCACGACAATCATTTATAAACCTACAAAACCATCTCGCCTCTGGCTTGTCTAACCTTGGATTTGATAGATTTTGGCTTAATGCCTCAAATAAAGAGCAGTCGTTAACTTCAGCTAATTTCTTAACGGTATCAACAAAAGAGGGTCCTAACTTTCGTTTGGGTTTGTTTATAATTCTCAAAAACGACATATTGTCATCCAATTCTATCAATTTTATATACGCTATTGTGTCTTTGATTTCCTCGCGCTCGAAAAATCGAGTTCCACCATAAATAATGTATGGTATTTTATTTTGGGCGAGAATCTGCTCAATGAGCCTTGAAGAATTAGAAGAACGATACAATATTGCAGTATTATTGTATGTGCCCTCTTTTGTGTAAATTTCTTTTATTTTTTTTACTATCCATTCAGTTTCTTCTTTTTCTGATTTAGCATGATGCCACCATACCGTGCTATCTCCAGCACGCATCGCTTTCATCTCTTTTTCAAGTCGATTTTTATTATTATAAATCAGATTGTTTGATGCCGTTAAAATAGATTGATAGGAGCGGTAATTAGAATCCAATATTATTGTTTTAGTAGCGGGATAGGCTGCATTCATATCTATAAGATAGCTCGGAGCAGCTCCTCTCCAAAGATAAATAGCTTGGTCGGGATCGCCTACTACAAATAGATTTTGGTTTGGCTCGCTTATCTTGTATGCAATTTGCCATTGGTTATCTGTGTTGTGTTGCTTTTCATCAACAAGAACATATACGATACGTTCTCCCCATTTTTTTAGAACTACAGGATACTTTTTGAGGACGTATAGAGTCAAATATATTAAATCTGAGAAATCAAGTTTATTGTATTTTCGTTGTTTAACTATGTAGGCTGTGAAAATTTTATCCCNATTTGGTGGACAATGNCTGTTCACATCATCCATATATTCCATGTAATTAATACANCCGCTCTTTTNCTTTATTCTGATGTCTTTTAGTGNATCAGAATACCTGATTCCGTTTGGACCAGTTGTTGGTATGTGTAACTCTGCAAATATTTCTTTTAAAAGATCGACACAATCTGTTTCATCCATTATATCGAAATTTTTAGGGAGGTTTAGTCTAAATATCTCTTCACGCAAGAAAGTTTTGCAAAAAGAATGGATTGTGCAAACATAATCTCCAACCGGCTCACAAATCAGTTCCTCAATTCTTTGCTTCATTTCTTTAGCGGCTTTATTTGTGAATGTTATTGCCAATATACTATTGGCAGAAACCCCTAATTCATTAACTAAATATGCAAAGCGATGAGCTAAAACTCTCGTTTTCCCTGAACCTGGTCCTGCAATCACGCGCACATATCCTTCGGTACATTTGACTGCTTCAAGTTGCTTTTCATTCAAAGTATCCATAATAACAAATATATTGTTTTTCATGGCTCTTCGCAAAACATGTTTTATAACATAAAAATATTTTTGTCTTTATTTGCAATATAATTGTCTTGTTATTTTCTCGGAAAATGTATANCTTTGCAGAGTGAAGTCATTCTTCGTGGTGGTTGAATGAGACAAAAGATATTCNGGACANCCTTGTGTGTAGCTAACCACCACCTTTGAGCGCGCATGGGGGTGTTCCTACTTTTAAAGTAAATAGGGAGATTTGTCCTTATTTGGATTTCCCTCCGAAATAAGATATGAACGAAATTCAAATTTTCAACAATGAGCAGTTCGGCGAAATCCGAACGGTATTAAGTGAGACNAACGAACCACTATTTTGTGCAAGTGATGTTTGCACCGCACTCGGATATGCAAATGGGCGCGATGCAATCTCAAAACATGTAGAAGAATATGACGTAGCGAAACGCGACATCATCGACTCACTCGGTAGAACACAATCCGCGTCCTTCGTTAACGAGAGTGGCTTATATTCACTTATCTTCGGGAGTAAACTGGATAGAGCAAAAGCCTTTAAGAAATGGGTAACATCCGAGATTCTTCCCTCGATCCGCAAACACGGAGGGTACATGGTAGCTAAAGAGAATGAGACAACCGAGGAATTAATGGCAAGGGCACTAATGGTTGCACAGGAAACACTTAAACGTAGAGAACAGCGTTTGCTTGAGGCTGAGACCAAAATTGCCGAGGATGCCCCGAAGGTATTGTTTGCCGAAGCGGTTGAAACGTCTGATTCCGTTTGCCTTGTGGGGGAGCTGGCAAAGATACTCAAGCAGAATGGCGTTAAGAATATGGGACAGAATAGACTTTACAAATGGTTGCGTTCGCATTGTTATCTCGGCAACAAGGGTGACAACTACAACCTACCTACTCAAAAGGCTATGGACTTGGGCGTGTTCAGAGTTATCAAAGGCAAGCGAATTGACAGACACACTGGAGGTGTCATTGTCACCCGGACAGCCAAAGTCACAACAAAAGGGTTGAAGTANTTTATCAATAAANTTTTNAATTGCGCAGCTGCTCTTTAGGTAGTNCATTTTCCCTCAAAGTTAAAAAGANTTAAAGTTTAGAGATTTGCATAATCCAAAAAGTGTGTTTAACTTTACACCGTCTATCATTTACTAAGGCGGCAGTTAAACCGCAAACATAAACCGTTGGCGGTATTTTTATACCCTGACGGATGCTATACGGCATCGTACCCCCGTGGAAATCTGTAATGGAGATCCAGCCTTAGTAGGTGATAGACGACGGGAAAGGCGATGCTTTTTCTGTATAGTTAACTTATTGTTTAATCTTTCATAAATTCGTCTATCAATGAAAGAAAAAGAAAACTTTTTTACCTGCCCTCGTTGCGGGGGTAAACACCCAATCAACAATGAGAATTATCTGTTCTATGAACAGTGGAAAAGAGCACTCGAAAATCGCCTTTGCGCAGATGCGGGTATGCCTTTTAGTAGTATTAGCGTACCCGGAGGCTGTTATTGGACTCTTGTTGATCGCGTTCTTATGCCGCTACCCCCAGCTACAAAGAAGTGGATTGAAGAAAATCCAGAACCAAAAATCAACAGCCAAGGGTTTCTTATAAAACTCGCACAGAGAGTTGAAGCACTCGAAGCCGCCCTCGCAGAGAAAGGAGGCGTGCGATGAGAACGATTGCCTACGACTTCAAACAGGCGGTTAAGGAAGCCAACGAGTGGTACACTCCGGAGGAGTTGTCGACCATGCTTAAAGATGCCGCCCTGAAACTTGCGGAAGCTATCCGAAGCTGAAACCGGAGAGGTCGAATTTGGGATTCTTGACATCGTCCCAAGCATCGAACTTCTTGCGGGATTCTTTGAGCGATGATGAAGAGGGGCGGCTGAACTTGTGGACCTTGCCGTTGCTGCCTTTCACGGTGTCGGTTTTCGGATAGACGGTTACGGAGCAGTCGGCACACATCAGGTCGATTTGCGCGAGCGTCATGCTCCACAGGTAGTAGAGCGGGGGAGTGACGGGGATTCCGAAGACGCGCAGGGGCTCGGCTAAGAACGGTCGGTCTTTGCAGATTTCCCAGCTTTGCCCGTAGAATGTTCGCGAAGGGAAGCTGCGACTTCCTCCCGGCTCATCTGCATCATCGTTTCCCTCATTCCTATCAGCAATGTGGTATTGAGCAAGTAGCTGCCCGGATCCGCTTTTTTTTTAATAAGGGCGACCGCCTCGACGAGCTCGGAGTCGGTGTAGCAACGCACGAAGTAGTACCAGCGCCATAGGATCCACCAGAAGAGTTTTATCTTGAAGTAGCTGTTGAGGCGGGCGGCGGCGAGGCACTTGCATGAAATAGAAAATTCGCCGCCCCCTTCCTTGAGCAGTATTTTGGTGATTTTGTGTCGCCCCCATCCGGTGAGGTTGCGGAAGCCGAAACGCCTTTCGCGGACGAGCGCATACTCGGTTTCATTCTCAACTGCGCCAAATAGCNTNCTTTCTTCGGCTAATGAGGGTTGCTCGGGAGCTTTGATACCNTNTGCCATACNATTAAATTATAAGNGCGGCGGCATAGAATACCGCCGCCCCGGTTATAGGGATTTACGATTATTCTCCGCCTTCTTCTTCAGCAGNGGCGGTCTGCTTGATGCCGATGTAGTAGTCGGCGCCGGTGCTGTCGGGAATNGGGGTGATTACGCAGTTGAAGTAGGAGGGGTTGTCGCCGTCTCCGAGCACGGGGGTGGCGAAGATCTCCACGTTGGGGAGGTAGACGCACACAAGCTCGTCGTCAGAAACGAAGAGGAGCGAGCAAAGCACCTTCTTGGGGGTTGCTGAATAGCCCTGGAACTTCACGTTGAGAGCGTCGTTGGTTGACGCAGCGCCTTTCTTGTTGCCGAGNAGNGANGCGATGTCGNCGGAGAACGNGGGAATCTGGAACGAAATGTCGGGATCGCCTTTTTTGGCGTAGGAGGTCCAGTTGGTCTGGNCGATGAGCTTGNTGCGGGTAACATCAGCCTCGCCCATNTTGAAGGTCACGCTCTCGTCAAGGANAGGGAGCTTGAAATCGAAATTTCCAGTCAGAGCCGATGGGAGCTGATTGACCTGCTTGTTGAGAAACACTTTCTCAACGCGACCGAGGACATCATGAAGGTCGCTCGGATTCTTGGTGGCGGTTATTTCTGCCATAGTCTATTGAGTTTAGAGAGTTAATAATTCTTTTGGATGGGTGTCAAAATCCTTGTGGATTCTGATGTTGAATTGGATAATGAGCGAGTGGAATCCCGCGCCGTCGGAGCCTCCGGGGAGCAATATGGGACGTGTGGCGAGATAGAGCGGCGCGCTTATAGGAAAGAGAGCCGTTACCGCCTCCTGCAACTGTTCAAGCCGAAAAGTATTCTCCAGCCCTCCCTGCACGTCGCGCGCGAATACAGCTATCTGCCCTGTTGTGAGCTGGTAGGTGTCGCCCGGCTGCGTGATTCTCTGCGGGATGCGTATAAGCAGAAATTCCTGCATGGACTTGTCTACAGCGTTGGGGCGCGTGGTGATGAAGCGATTCGGGGTAATGTCGGCGGTCAGCTCATAGAGCGACTGCAACACTTCCTTTCTGGGGAATACGATATTGCTCATGGTCAGTCGGGCATTGGTTTGAACATTGAGGGCACAAACATCTTGGCGTAGTCGAAATTGGCGGTCAGCACGTCGATATTCATCTCGTTTTCCTGATAGGCGGCGTATTCAACACCGTTGCAGACGACAAGGGCATAGCCTTTGGAGGTCGGCTTGTGGGATTGGAGGAAAGCGATGCTCCGCTCGGCTTCCATCGTGCCGTTGCTCCCGGTTTTTGCCGTGAATGTATGTTCCTGCACCTCTCCGTCCCATCGTTGGCTTCCGGCAAAGAATCGTTGTCCTCTGCCGAGCTTGCGCCTTAACGGGTGCGGGATGCTCCCTGCGGAGGTTTCGATGTGGATGAGCGCGCCATTGACATACACCCCTGCCGCGTAGGAGTTAATGGTGTTGCCGGTCATGTTGTGACCGTATGACACTCTTCCTTGCGTTGCGGCTTGGATGAGGTCTTTCGCAGCCGGGATGAGAATTTGATTGACGACGTGGGTCTCAATCATTTTTTTTGCTTTAGCCGTTCCTGCCCGTAATGCCGCCTCGTTGTTCATCGCCTTAGTTGCTTGGAGTGTTGCACAATACTGCCGTTCCGCCGCCATTTAGTTGGGTTGCGTCGACCATTACGATCCTCATATCCGTCTCAGCGCCGACAAGGTCGGTCACGTCAACGAGGTCTCCTTTTTGGATTCCCTTGACGATGCCGGGGAGGCTCACCCGATAGTCAGCTATGTCCACTTTGCCGGTCTTGTTGTCGCCGGTGTTGAACGTGCGGATATTGGTGGAGCTGCTCTTTCGGCATTCGCCCTCGTAAATGACCTTCACGCCATCTCCGTCGGGGTTGAAGCTTGTGGCTCCGACACGGCGGTAGATGCGGCACTGATGGGGAAAGCGGGGATTGTTCATCGTCTGCGCCATAGTCTCATACCTCTTGCGTGAACATGGATTGTGGACCGCTTAAGCACCGGTTCTCCCCACAATTCGCGGAGATTCACGTACTTTTTCCACCATTCCGCTATATTGGCTCCGCTGACCGTCCAGCCGCCCTCGGTGTGACTCCAAGAGCCGTCGACATCTTTGGTGGTCTCGCCTCCTACGGGAAGATTACATAGTTGGTAGTAGACTTCCGCTTCGGCAAGATCGAGCTCCTTTTGCGAAAGCTCGTCAATAGGCGTGTCGGCTTTTAGGTGACGCTTCGCCAGCACTACCCGCAAAGCTTTTTCCGACAACAAATCGGAAATTCCTTGCAGATAGTCGGCAACTGTGTAGACTTCTTCCGGAGTTTCGGGGTCCAATATGTCACGGATTTCCTCGCTCATCGGGATTAGCCTTCAATTTTAAGGTAATAGAAGTGACGAGTCTTGTTGGGCACGCAAAGACCGGTGACCTCGGACTTCACAACCTGAATCATGTTCTCGTCATTGAATACCTGTCGGAGAAGTGTACGTCCACCGTCATAGAGTGATACGCGAGCGCCCGGGGTCTCCATGTAGATGGGTTTACCGCACTGCACATCGCCAATCGCACCATCGGGCACATATACAAGCACGTCATCCTCAAACGAGGGAATCTCAACCGTGTCAATCTTACGAGTAGTGGGATTGAATTTCTCGATAAACTCCTTGTCGTCGATTACCGTGATTGTTGCGCCGATAGCATCCTCGATGAAAGTTTTCATCGCAGCATCCGATATGGTCTTACCATAAGCAAGCTTCATATCAGTGTCGGATATATCGGGACGGGTAGAAGTCACGTAGGCGATGCGGAAATAGTCGAGTTTTACAAGAGTGCGCCAAGTTTTCTTTGAGCATTCCCAGTGACCGGGACCGGCGAAGTCAATCTGCTCGGCGTTGTCTTTCACATCCTGCATCACTTCGATAGGTACGATTGTCTTACCAACCGCACTGTTCTGTGTGACTGTTCCATTTGCATTGCGCTTGTACCACTTGCTTGTCATTATATTCTTTGAGGGAACACCAAAGTCAAGTTCAAGAGCGATGCCAAGAGGATTGTTTTTCTTGTCGATGATAAGTTTACCTTCGTTGGAGACTACGCGGTTACGCTGATTGCGGAAAGTGTTGTAGTTACCGCCGAGGAGGTTGTCAACGCCGTTGAAAAGCAACTGCATGACGATATTCTCCATTTCGGGAGTTGTCTTTCCGAGTTCCTGCGCAAGCATCATTTTCTCACGGAGAATCTTGCGGTTGAGAACGATTTCATGTTTGAATGTAGGCAGACCGCCAGTTTTCAACATGAAGCCGTCTGTTGATTTGGTTGCGCCGTCTGAGTCGATGTCAACGTATGTTGCAACGGTATAGGGGCGGATTGTAGCCTCTACCTGCTCATAGGTCGGGTTAATGGGAATGTTGGGATTGAGCGGGAAGCCCATTTGGGCGAAAGTCTCCTCTGCGTTGTACTTTTCGGCAAACATATCGTTTACCCACAAGTCGAAAGCGGAGCGTTCACCGTCGCTGACATATCCCATTGATGCGAGACCTTTGGCTACGATGTCGTAAAATTCTTTACCTCGTGTGTACATTGGTTGTCAGTTTTAAATGATTATTATTCGCCTGTTCCACCGGAAGTGGGATACTCTTTGCCCTCACGCATGAATGAAATCATGGGTAGTTGCGGTTCCACTGAAGGCGGAATACCGTCGGCACCTGCGCGGTCAGCGTAGATTTTGCCGGAGGTTACGATTGCTCCTGTTGCGAGCACAGGGTTAGACGGGATGCAAATGTCGTTGAATAGAAGTCCGTTGACTTTTGCGAGTTTGTCAGCTGCACCATTAGCCTTTACGACTTCAATAGTGTTAGCCTGTTGGTCAAAAATCAACATGGAGCCGGCGGGGATCACATCGCCTTCTTTGTAATCCGCCACATTGAGGTTTCCACCGAAATGCTCGACCCTCTCCACGCGTACCCAAACGACAAAGTTTCCGCCGATTTCGGCGTTGTGGCTCCCGATAGTGTTGAATGTTCCGTTCTGATAAGCCATTGTTTTGTCTTGTTTTGATGGTTACTGTTTTTTAGGCAGTCGCCCNGCTTTTCTCTGTTGTTCTTTGAAAGCCTCACGACGATCTGCCGCTGCTTTTTCCGCTTCCTTGCTTGCGCCTTGCCGGTTGGAACTTCCGTAGGGAGCGGCTCCTTCGCCCATGTAGCGGCGGAGCTGGCTCTCATAGCGAGCTTTGGCTTTGGCGGTCACATCGTCGGCGGTGTCGTTTTCTCCGATTTCGACAGACTTGACGGCATCCTCCCATATCGCCTCGTTCGCGACCTTCAGCGACTTTGCCTTTGCGCTCACTTCGGAGCGGAGAGCATTTGCGGATGNNTTCNTTNCAGANTCNTTNNGNGNNNNTTCAAGCTGTTCNAGGCGTTTTTCGAGGTCGCTTTTTTCGCCCTTTTCGCCTTTGTCCTCGGGTTTGGTCTCCGGCTTGTAGTTTTTCTTGAAGTCGTTGACCTGCGCGGCTACGCTTGCGGAGAAATTTCCGTCGAGGGATTTGAGAAACTTTGTGTGTTTCTCCCAATAAGCATCATCGGGTTCAATTCCCTCGGCAGGTAGATTGCCGTCCACGTAGTCGCTGATTGTTCTCTCAGAGAGGGAGGTTTTTCCTAACTTCTCGTTGATGGTGGATAAGATTTGTTCTTTTTCCATTGTTTGTCAGTTGGTTAAATAAAAAAAAGAGCTTCAAATCGGAGCATTGCTGCTCGTCATCGAAGCTCTTGGCTTTCTTCTCCTTTGGGGAGTTTATGTCATTTTGTGGCGCAGGGAGGACTCGAACCTCCGACCTCTACCTTATGNGGGTAGCGAGCTGCCGCTGCTCTACCGNGCTATTCTTCGGACGCTGAAACCCGGATGTATTTTTTGCACCGGCGGCATTTGACGCGAAATAACCCTGCGACATGGAGGCTCTCTATTGCGAACAATTTTTGTCCGCAAACGGGGCATGTGGCAAGATTGTTGCGGTCGTTGATGTCCTGTTGGTTTGTGTCTTCTTGTGAAGATATGTTCATAGCTATGGGTTGTTGTTCNCAAATTTAAGTTCAATTTCTTATAAAACAAAATATTTGGCGAATAAAATGCTATTATATTCTATAAAATAAACTATCTTTGTGGATATATAAACATAGTAGAGCTTTCATTAAGCCGGATTTTCGCCTAACAGCGGATTTCCGGCTTTTCTTGTCATGGCGAAGGATATAGACATAATGACATTCTTGGATGGGCGCAAAGTGGTGCCCTATGATGAAATTGTGTCCTTGCGCGAACAGAAGGATTCCCGCTATATGATAGCGCAAAAGGGCGGGCAGGAAAACGCTCTTGCCTCTGACGCGGATATAATCATTGCCGGAGGAAACCGAGGCGGAGGGAAATCGTGGATGCTCTTGCTGTCGATGTTCTATGACATCTATAATCCCAATCAATGCGCCTTGATTGTCCGCAAGGAGCGTGACGACCTTACCAACCTTGTGAGCAAATCGGAAAAGCTGTTCAGCGACTTCGGCTCATATAACCGCTCGCAGGACTTGATGTGCTGGAATTTCAAGGCGGGCGGCTCTATGTATTTCAGTTATCACGCCGGAGCGTTGAAGGCGTTCCAGGACCGATTGCAAGGAAGAGAGTACAACCGCATCGGCATTGACGAGATAACGCAGATCGACTTCCCGAAATTCAAATATCTACAGACGAACAACCGAAACGCCTTTGGCATCAAAAGCCAGATTATCGGAACATGCAACCCGGACCCGGATTCGTGGGTGGCTCCTTTCATAGACTGGTGGATTGACGAGGACGGGTTTCCTATCAAGGAGCGTGACGGCAAGTTGCGATATTGCTTCATGAACGGCGAGGACGTGGGCGACATAATATNGGGCGACACTCCNGAGGATGTGTATGAGCACGCCAGAGATATANTCGACACAGNGATNAGCGAGGGGGAGGACTGGAGAAATTATATNCTTTCAGTTACTTTCATCCGCGCGGAGCTTGACGACAATCTCGCCCTGATGGAATCGGACCCGAAGTACAAAGCCAAGCTCGCAGGGCAGAGCGAGGAGCAGCGTCAAAGGGACCTGAGGGGCAACTGGCGTTTCAAGAGCGCCGGCGACGACCTTATCAAATGGGCGCACATGGACGCTTTCTACAAAAACGCCTTCCAATATGGGGACGGTGTGAAAAGAGTGTCATGTGACGTAGCATTTGACGGGGGCGACAATCTTGTGATGTGGCTATGGGTGGGAAATCACATTCAAGATATATACGTGTGCCATCATGACTCGGCTCGCACGGTGGAGATTGTGAAAGCCAAGTTGATGGAATGGGGGGTGAGGGAGGAGAATTTCACATACGACCTTAACGGCGTAGGGCAGACGTTTAAAGGCTTTTTCCCGAAAGCGATGCCATTTAACAACATGGAGGCTGTTGACGAAACGGTCAAACATCTATATGTGAACCTCAAGAGCCAAGCTGCGTACACATTCGCTATGGACCTGATAGAGGGTCGCATTTCCATCAACCCTGAATTGCTCGACCGCAAGCCCGGAAACGGGAAACACACGCTCCGGGAGATTCTTAACGTGGAACGCAAGGCTATACGCCGTGACGATTCAAAGGAGGATAAGGGCTGGGCTATTATCGTGAAAAAGGTGATGAAGCAAATTGTGGGATGCTCGCCCGACCACATAGAGGGATTGATCTACAAAAAGATTTTCGATATAAAAAAGCGCAGGCACACCAAGCCGAGATTGATGAAATATGTAAACCCCGCAAGATACAGATGATATGAACGCAAGAAATATAAAGACCAAACGACCGTGGCGCATCGTTCGCCCGCAAGGCTATTTGAATCACGGCTCTTTCAATGCCGAAAACGAGCCCGCAGCCCCTTCGGACACGCTTATTTCCGACATAATGACGCAGCCGGACATGCTGAGGATGTTTTACCCGTCGGGGCATATCATCAACGACCCGACAGTGTTTCCCGACATTTACCGAGAGGCTCAGGAGCCGGTGTATGACGCGGAGGGGAATGACACAGGCAAAACAATCCGCAGGGTGTACAGGGAATGTGTTCCTCGCTATGCTTTCGCCTTTCAACAGATAATCGCCTTAAAGCAGATAATTCATGCGACGGGCAATGACATTCAGTTTGAGATGAACACCACCAAGCCGACGCAGGAGCAGCGCGACGATTATGGGGAGTTTAGGGAGGGGTGGCTCTCTAAGGATAGCGAGGTCGCATTCTTTGAGAGCGTGAAATCGGAAAAGATTACGGCGGATTGCGCGTGTGTGGGCTTTCTTGAAAACGGCGTTTTCGGGTGGCAGACCTACTCGTTTAAGACCGGCTCGACGCTCTATCCTCATTTTGACAATAGGGGGAAACTGAAACTTTTCGCCCGCTCGTTCTATGACTATGACGAGAATGGGGAAATTGTGGTGGAATGGCTCGAGGTTTGGGACGACAAGTATCTGACACGGCTAAAAAAGACCGGGGAGAAGTATCAGAATGTTTGGGAGAAGATTTTGGGGGCGTTGGGAGCTCAGGGGTATACGGTTGTCTCTCGCAAGTTTCACGGATTTCTCGATATTCCGGTGGCGTATAAACGCAATGACGACGGACCGTGCTGGATGGCATCGCAAGACAGTTGCGACGCTTACGACATGTCATTCTCTCAGATGGCGCAGAACAATCAGGCGTTCGGAGTGCCGACAATGATATTTCAGGGCGAGGGTGAAAATTTCGATTTTCAACATGATCTCAACGGCGCTATCCGCACTATCTCTATGGGACCGGATGACAAGGTTTCGACGTTGCAGGCGGAATCGGCATCGGAGAGTTATCATAAGCAGCTCGATACGCTCTATAAGATGATTTACGAGCAATCGTTTGCCGTGATTCCTCCGGAGGTGCATAGCGGGGACTTGCCGGGCGTGGCTGTGAAGATGCTCTACTCCCCGGCTCTTGAGAAAGCGATGGCTGACGCAGCGGACTGGCAACCGTTTCTCAACGACATGGTGAGGATATTCGCGTATGGTTACGGCATCGAGAAGGGCAAGACGATCGATTATGCCAATCTGCCGCTCAAATATTGGATTAAGCCATACGTGCATGTGAACGAGAGCGCCGTCATCAACGACCTCGCTACGGGCGTGAATGCGGGCTTCATCTCTAAGCAGACCGCTTCGGAACGCGCGCCGGAATATACCTCGGTGGGCGAATGGGAGAGAATAACTAAGGAGCAAAAGGAGGCTCAACAGGCGGATTTGCTCTATCAAATAAAGACAAAGAACGCTACAACCAATTCTACCGCAACAAATGGAACAGATTAAGGATATTTCGCTTTATCGAGGGGATTGCCTGGAGGTGCNGCCTACGCTGGCGGACAAGAGCGNGGATTGCATNATTANCGATTTGNCGTATGCCGTGCTGAACAAGTCGAATCCGTCGGCGCGGTGGGATAATGAGATTGATATGCCGGAGATGTGGGAGCAGATATGGCGGGNCTTGAANCCTGACGGCGCATGTGTGCTGTTCGGGCAGGGTTTGTTTAGCGCAAAGCTGATGATGTCGCAGCCAACCAACTACCGCTATACGCTTATATGGGACAAGGCTCGCATAACGGGGTTCTTGAACGCTAACCGGATGCCGTTGCGACAGCATGAGGATATATTGGTGTTCTACCGGAAATTGCCGACATATAATCCTCAGATGGTGAAATGCGAGCCGCATGAGCGGAATCATCCTCGGGGGAACAATCCGAAAATCAGCAACAGGTGTTATGGCGACTTCAAGGCGTTGCCGGCTTATGTTTCGGACGAGAAGCACCCGACGAGTATAATACGGGTGCCGAAATCTCATGTCAACGGCAAGTTCTATCATCCGACGGAGAAGCNCGTTCCGCTCNNGGAGTGGCTGGTGNAGNCTTATACCAACGNGGGCGACACGGTTCTCGATTTTACGATGGGGAGCGGCTCTACGATGGTGGCGTGTGTGAACANCGGGCGTAAGGGCATAGGGGNNGAGCTGGAGNGTGAGTATTTTGACATTGCAGTAAAGCGAGTGACGGATGCGACCGAAGGAATCTGACATAGAGGCGGCGAAAGCGTATTTGCGGCTGCGGCTGGAGGCTGAGCGGTCCATGAGCTATAATTTGGAGATCGTGATGCGGGAAGCTGTGGAGCGGGTGGTTGAAATTTGCTATGCCGCTAAAATAGACCCGACCGTTGGCTCCTATGAGAATTTGCCGGAAAAGGTGAGGATGGCGATCGAGGAGGTGGTGCAGTGGCTCAAAGAGACAATTGACGATTATTTCCTGACGCTTGCAATATATGACCATGAGGAAAACAAGGATAAGATTTTGCCATTTATTATGGGGCGGAATCACGGCATGACTTTTGAGGAGCGGTTGAGCGACTATTGCGTGAAATACCGCAATGAGCTGCTTTTGCTTGTGGGGGCGGGGATGGCTCTCGGCATCGGGGCAAAGGCTCTTGCGAAGTCGATAGGGGANCATTTGAAACATCCGTATAAGAATCCGGATTTGGCGGAGGGTATTGCGGCTCCTTTGACGTATGGGCGGGGGAGGACTAATGCGATGTATACGGCGATCGGCGATTTGACACGGTTTGGCATCGGTCAGGCGTGGATGAGGAATCAGTATATAGACAATATGAGGGACGGTTGTGTCGGGTGGTATGTGGAGCGGGGCTCGAGTTATCCGTGCGCGCTTTGCGACAGCAAGGTGGGATTTCATGAGGATGACAGCNATTTGCCGNTATATCANNGCCATTGCTGCTGCATAGCCNCTNNTATATATATTATATGAAAATAATTGATATGAAACCAATCTATGAAGTGGGGCAAAGTCTTGCGTTTATCGCTCGCAGTAAGTGCGTCTATAACGGAAATCGCATTTCGGGGAGATGGATGCACTTTGTCGGATATGTGAAACAGGTGCGCCGTTCGCTCCTCGGAGTTCGGTATGTGATGAATGTTTCAAAGTCATCGGAAGTTTACATTGTTCCCCAGCGTGATATTATGGGGATAGTTAATAATAGAACAAAATCAGACGAAAATGGAAGTGACAGGTAATGTAATCGCTAAGATGCCGGTGGTTAGCGGCACGAGCAAGGCGGGGAACTCTTGGCAGAAGCAGGAGTTTGTAGTCGAAACATCTGGGCAGTACCCGAGGAAAGTGTGCTTTCAGCTCTTTGGGGATAAGGTTGACGAGTGCCCGGCGGTGGGGGACGAGGTGAAAGTGAATTTTGATCCTGAGAGCAGGGAATGGCAGGGGCGATGGTTCACTCAGTTGAACGCTTGGAAAGTGGAGAAGAAAGCCGCCGCGCAGCAAGAGCCGGCACCGGCGGCTCCACAACATCAGGATGCGGACAATTTGCCATTTTGATAATACTCATATCCGCCACGTGTGGATGTTGGAACGGGGGCGCAGGCTACGGCTTGCGCCTCTTGCTGTTATCGGAAATATCCCATCAGCTCCTCGGAATCGGTGCGGATGCTCGCTTGGATATATAATTGCGTGGTGTTCACGGAGGAGTGCCCTAACATGCGGCTGATGGTGTAGATGTCAACGCCGCGCAAATATAGGTTGCTGGCGAAGCTGCGGCGGGCATCGTGGGAGGATAGAAATTCCCATTTTTCGCCGTTACGCTCTTCGCCGGCTTTGAAGATCTTAACACGGGAGTTGATGCCGCATTTTTGGGCGATGCGCCGGATGGTGGCGTTAAATGCTTTGTCGCTCATTGTGAGTTGCGGCATGGTGCGGATGTATTCGGCGACGATCGGCTTTAGCGGAATGGCTGTTGGCGTTTTGGTTTTGATGGAGATATATTGCAGAGTGTCGCCAATGAGGTTTTGCTCGTTGAAGCGGGCGGAATCGGAGTGGCGGGCGCCGGTGAAAGCTGACAGGGTGAACACGTTACGGACGTAGCGCTCTTTGTCGCCCTNTGGGGTGTAGGNGATAAGNTGCTGCNACTCGTCCTCGGTNAGATATACGGNGGTGGAGGCGCATTTGCGCGGGGTCAGCACTTTGGCGTAGTCGCGGGGGAGCTCCACCTCTTCGGAATAGAGGTTTAAAACGGCTTTTAGTTTGGTGGCGTATTGGCTTACGGAGTTGGGGGCGATGCGTTCGCCCATGTAGTCGACAAGGCGTTGCAATCGTACTTTTGTGAGGTTTTCCCATGTCGCCTCGCACAGGTTGGCGGCTTCAAACATGCGTAGGATGTTGTCGGCATAGGCGGGGTATTTCAGTTGCATTGCCTCCTTTAGGGTGGTTTGGCGGGGCTGTTCCGGTGATGTGGCGGAACTGCTGTTTTTTCGTGAAAACAGGGCTGTTATTATGTTCATTTTGGAATGTAACGGGGTTGTTCGCCGTGAAAACGGCAAAGGTTAATAATGGTGTGCGGATGGTGGTTGATTGATGTTTAGATCTCTTTTGCGTTTACGATTTCGTTGCCGTCGATCACGCAATCAATATCGGCGGCGATGTAGTTTTCTTCGTTAAGCTCTTTTTCCTCTTCCTGCTCGGCAAGCTCTTTCATGACATGGCGGGCGAGACTCCAATAGGTGACGGTCTGAACGGTCGTGCCGTTTTTCCTTATCCGGTATTCGCCGCCATCTTCCCACCATGCGAGGACCGCCAGCAAATTGCCGTCAGTGTCCTCGACGTTGTAGCATGAGCATTCGCCGCCGCGCTGTCCGAGGTAGATCAACGAGCGGTCATCGTCGAAATCGTCGATATTGGCGGTTGATTTGCGGGCGGAGCAATTGGCGTAATTGTCTTTTAGGCTCTGTTCTGCGAGGGCGCGGGTTGCAAATAAGGTCTTTTCCATAATCGTAAATTTTTGTAAAGTTAAATAAATATCTGTAAGGTTGTTTGTTAAAGTTTTTGAAATTCGGGGGACGTTGCCAGTTAGTTAAATTCAACATTCAAGCCGAGCGCGGCAAATATGCCGGTTATTTTGTCGCTTATAAGCTCCACAGCCATCGCCAAGGAATCGGCGGAGGTATAAGGCTTATTTGCCACATGGAGCGCGTAACGGCTAAAATTACGATGTTGGTTCGGTTTCATCTCGTCAATGCGTGCCACGGCAATAGCACCGTTGCAAAACTCATATCCGCATGGGGTTTGCTCGATGTTAATTTTAATTGTCTGCATGTCTGTTTGATTTTTTGAGTTATAAGCCTAATTTGTCTTTAATCCAGTTCAAAACGATGAATAACACTATTCCAACGGGCAGAGCCACGCAGATCAGGAAAGTAAGGAAGCCGGGGCAAGCGGCGCAAACAATGATAAAAATGAGTACGAGCCAAACAATGATACCGATCATAATTTAAAGGGTTTAAAGGGTTATTAATTCGTTCCCCGGCTCGGTCGCAAGCCGCCGACGGTCCAAAGCCGTTGCCGGGGAGGGGTTATGTTACAGAGATGTTTTTTTACACTGCAAAGGGTTTGACGGTTGACCAATAGCGCGGATCGGCGCAACGAGCGTAACTCATGTTGGAGTAGTAGCAGCCATCCTGCTCGCTGATGAAGTGACCGAAGCGGCGAATATTGCCGGTAATGTCGATAAATGCAAATTTGCTGCTGCCGATCTTGCGGCGTATAATCTCATTTGCTCCCAGCCATCCGGAGCGGATGAACGCCGGCTCGAAGTAGTCACGCAAAAAGGTTTCCGAGTCGGTCATGCCGTTGCGGTTCGGGACCGACAAAATACCGTTGTGAGCGAACGCCATCTCGGCGGCTTCACCGGCGAACGATTTCCAGCAATGGCAATTTTTGAGCCCCTTTGCTCCGTGGGTGGCAATACGTGCGTGAATGATCATCGCAGTAGTGGAGGGGTCAATAGTGGCGGCAAGTCTGCGATATTTGGCGATGAAACGTGCGGCGCTCATGGTTTTGTAGGTCACTATTTCGCCGCCATGATTGTAGGCAAGGGCGAAGCCGTCGGGGTTGTTGTCTACG
>WFMA01000145.1 GCA_009177195.1 Bacteroidales bacterium
TTAAGCGACGCAGGCAGCTCGCTCTTCACCGTCTCGGGAAAACGCAACAACACGCTGTACCAGTCATCAGGCTCCTGAATGCCTAACTCGCGCGCCATCTCCTCGACCTGAGCCTTGTAAGCCGCCATCAGCGGAATATTCAGGCTCACGCCGGGTTCCGCGCCTATCGACTCCGCATATATCTGAAAATCAACCTTCCCGCGTTCAAGTCTCGAAGCCACAAGGTTGCGCAATTCAAGCTCCTTTTCGCGAAATGCGGCGGGAACTCTTGATGTAATGTCAATCTGCTTGCTGTTTAAAGATTTAATCTCAACTGTAATCTTTTTATTAGGGATTGTGGCTACAGCTTTGCCAAATCCGGTCATAGATAATAACATGGACCATTATTTTTCACAAAGGTATATAAAAATTTCGTATCTTTGTAATAAAAACAAAAAAGGAATGGCGACAATATTGAATATNGAAACGTCGACCGATGTATGCTCAANCGCNTTGANATTTGACGGTCAGATAGNGACATCAAGGGAAGACTATCAAGGACACAACCACNCAACGCTCCTTTCGGGATTCATAAAAGATTGCATCGATGCGGCTAAAGATAAAAATCTCAAAATCGACGCTGTTGCGGTAAGCATCGGTCCCGGAAGTTACACAGGGCTGCGCATCGGTCTCTCCGAGGCTAAGGGGCTCGCCTATGCGCTCGATATCCCGCTGATTGGAGTCAGCACATTGGAAATCATGACAGTTGCCGTCATGTTCAGCGATTTCTTTGATGAGAATGTCATGTTCGCGCCTATGATCGACGCACGCCGCATGGAGGTCTACACCGCTGTCTATGATTATGCCCTCACTCCACTCATGAAACCCGCTCCGCTCATTCTCGACGCGTCCTCCTACCGCGAATTTCTCGAAAAAGGACCCGTTATTTTCTTCGGAAACGGAGCCGAGAAATCAAGAGAGCTCCTGCAGGGCAACCCCAACGCCAACTTCATCACCGAGATACATCCGCTTGCTTCAAACATGATGGCGCTCTCGGAAAAAGCCTACATGAAAAAAGATTTTCTCGACCTCGCCTACTCTACACCTGAATATCTGAAAGAATTCCAAGCCACAGTTCCAAAATCAAAATTAGGAATATGAAAGTCATTGATTTGATTACCGGCAGCAAAAGCACCGGATTTTCATTTGAAGTGCTCCCGCCGCTAAAAGGCAAGGGCATTTCCCAACTTTTCAAAAACATCGACNCACTCCGCGAATTTAATCCGCTCTATATCANCATCACNACCCATCNCANCGAGATGGTGTATAAAAACACCCCCGACGGGTTATATCAAAAAGTGAGCGAACGCAGCCGTCCCGGCACCGTGGCGGTCGCTGCCGCAATACAGCAAAAATACGGCATTCCCGCCGTGCCCCACCTCATTTGCAGCGGTTTCTCTAAAATAGAAACCGAGTATGCGCTCATCGACCTTAACTTCTTGGGCATCACCAACGTGCTTGTGCTGAGAGGTGACAAAGCGAAGCATGAAAGCCGTTTCATCCCCAATGAAAACGGATACGCCCACGCCTCACAGCTTCAAACTCAAATCAACGAGTTCAACCGCGGATACTTCATCGACGGCACAAAAATGGACATCATAACCGGTGAAACATTTTCTTACGGAGTAGCCGGATATCCCGAGAAACACGAAGAAGCTCCCCACCCCGACATCGACCTCATGTTCCTCAAGGAAAAGGTCGACAACGGCGCCGACTATGTAGTGACGCAAATGTTTTTCGACAATGAAAAATACTACGATTTCGTGCGTCGATGCCGTGAAATAGGCATCACCGTCCCCATCATTCCNGGNCTTAAGCCCATCACCACGCTCAACCAGCNGTCGATGTTGCCCAAAGTGTTCCATGTCGANCTACCCGTCGAGCTGGCGCGGGAACTCATTAAATGCAAGAACGACGACNAAGCTAAAGANGNGGGAGTCGAATGGTGCGCGGCGCAGGCTAAAGATCTCATCGAGCATCAGGTTCCGAGCATACATTTCTATTCTTTAAATGCNACCCGAAGNGTTGAACGTGTGGCAAGAACCGTCTATTAAAAACAAGCCCATGAAATTTTCCGATATTCCATTCCACGAAACGGCGAAAGAGCGAATAAGAGCCATGGTTGACTCCGACCGCATCCCTCACGCGCTGCTGCTTGAAGGCGCTCTGGGTATCGGAAAATTCGCTTTGGCGCGAGCCGCCGCGCAATACATCCACTGCGAAAACCGTCATNACGGCGACAGTTGCGGTGAGTGCCCCTCGTGCTTGCAACATCAGTCGTTCAATCACATCGATACTCATTTCGTTTTTCCCATCATAAAGAAAAAAAGCGGCTCGCCATCTTTTTGCGATGATTTTCTTGAAGAGTGGAGAGAATTCGTCACTGAAAACCCCTACATGGATTTTCAGCAATGGATGACCTATCTTGACTCGCCAAACAATCAGCCTGTCATATACGTTGACGAAAGCGACGCTCTCATTCACAAACTGAGTTTCACCACCCACAATTCAAAATACAAAATCGCGCTGGTGTGGCTCCCTGAAAGGATGCACGTCAGCGCCGCCAACAAGCTCCTTAAGCAGATTGAAGAGCCATTCAGCGACACCCTTTTTATCATGGTGAGCAACAATGCCAAAGAGATATTGCCCACCATCTATTCGAGGGTGCAGCGCATTGAATTGAAACGCTTGCCCGACGATGTGGTTGCCGCTCAACTTGCCTCAAAGTATGCTCTTGACGACAATGACGCCATGGCTATCGCTCATCTCGCCGAGGGGAGCATGATACGCGCGAAAAACTATCTGAACAAATCGTCGGAAAATCACCACTTCCTTGAACTCTTCATGGCGTTGATGCGTCTTGCCTACCAACGCCACGTGAAAGAGCTGAAAGAATGGGCTACTGACATCGCCTCGCTCGGGCGCGAGACCGAATTGCGTTTCCTCGAATACTGCATGAGGCTCATCAGGGAAAACTTCATAATGAATCTGCGCGTGTCAAAGCTAAATTATATGAACAAGGAGGAGGCTGCGTTCGGAGCTAACTTCGCTCGGTTCATCAATGAACGCAACGTGCTCAAAATCGTTGACGAGCTCGACAAAGCCTCGATCGACATCGCCGGCAATGGAAACGCCAAGATAGTCCTCTTCGACATGGCGGTGAGAATGATAATACTGCTGAAAGTTTAACCGCCAGAAGGGACTGTATGGAGCCATTCCTTAACCGAATCGCAAAGGTATATCTCGACGCTCACCGAAACGAGCTGCTCGACTACTGCTTCGTGTTCCCCAATAAACGAAGCGTCACGTTTTTCCGCCATTATCTCGAGCTTAACAACACGAGCGGCAAGCCGCTCATTGAGCCGAAAGCCGTGACGATAAGCGATTTCATTTCAGAGTTTTCCGAGTATACCGAAGCGCCGCGCTACGACATTCTCTTCACCATGTATGACGAATACAGGAAAATATTCCAAAGTCTCAGCGCCGAGAGCGAGATGGAAGACTTTGACCGATTCGTCTTCTGGGGCGATATGCTGATAAGCGATTTCAATGACGTGGACCGATACCTTGTCGATCCGAAAGAACTGTTCCGCAACGTCAAGGACCTGCGCGAAATATCGGCTGACTTCCTCACCGACGAGCAGAAAGAGATAATACGCAAATACTGGGATATAGACCTCGGCGAGTCCGATCCTGAATCATTCTGGAAGCACCTCACCCGAGAGGGGGAAATGGGGGTTACCCGCACCACGTTCGTAAAACTCTGGGAGATTCTCTTGCCGCTCTTTCTCGCCACCAAGGAGAGCCTGGCAAGCCGCGGACTCATCATGCCGGGAGCGCAATACCGCGAAGTCGCCGACCGCCTGAGAAATTCGACAGTTGATGATATCCCCTACAAGCGAATCATTTTTGTAGGTTTTAACGTGCTGTCAAGTTCGGAGCTGCGCATCTTTGAACGATTGCGCGACATCGGCATCGCTGATTTCTATTGGGACTTCGACTTTCCCGAACCATTCAAGAAACTCTCCTCGCCGGCTCGTTTCCTCAAAAACTACGTGAAGCAATTCCCTTCACGCTACGACATCAGCACCGATTTCGTTCCTGCGCCTGAAATAGAGATAATCGGCGTGCCTTCAAATATAGGACAGGTGAAACTAATTGGGAAAATGTTGAAACGGAAAAGCCTGATAAAAACCTATTCATCGGTCGACACAGCGATAGTCCTCCCCTCCGAAACGCTTTTCATCGACATTCTTCATTCCGTCCCGCCCGAGATAGGACCCGTCAACATCACTATGGGCTATCCGCTGAGAATGACTTCAATAGCCTCTTTGATGAGAAACGTGATGTCAATGCATTTGCGCGCAAAAAAAGTGAGAGACCGATGGTGTTTCTTCCACGAAGATGTAAAGGCGGTCCTCAGCCATCATCTGCTCAGGCAGTTTGCCGAGGAAGAATGTAAGGAAATTTGCGAGACGATTGCACGCAACAGGCTCTTCACCATTCCCGCCGATGAACTCAGAAACAACTACCCTTCATTAAGCGCCATCTTCTTCCCTGTCGACGACTTGAAGCAGGACATGCAGGTGTTTGACTACGCGCTCAATCTCGCCGACTACTTGCAGGAGAAATTAAAACTTAACGCCGCCGAAGGAGGAGAAATGAACATAGAAGTAGGATTCCTCACCCGCTATCGCCTTTCAATCGAGCAATTGCGCGCCTCGGTAATGAAATATGGAATCGTGATGCGTGAAAACACGTTTTTCCACATGATCGAACGTGCAGTGTCGGGTGAAAGCGTCAACTTCGTCGGCGAGCCCTTGTCGGGACTTCAGATCATGGGTGTGCTCGAAACGCGCGCGCTTGACTTCGACAACATCATCATGCCGTCGATGAATGAACGCGTGTTTCCGCGAAAACACTATTCCCGCTCATTCATTCCGAATGTGTTGCGTCGCAGTTTCGGACTCTCCACCACCGAATTTCAGGAATCGATATTTTCCTATTACTTTTATCGGCTCATCTCCAAGGCGAAAAAGGTGAAGTTGCTTTACGACGCTCGCACCTCAGGACTCAAAGGAGGCGAAATGTCACGTTATCTATATCAGCTCGCCTACCTTTATCCAAAAGACAAGCTGAAAATAACCCAGGCATTTTACGATGTCCCACCGGTGGGCGACAATCAATTCTTTGAAGTGAAAAAGACTCCTGAAATCATGGGCAAGATAAATCGCTTTCTGTCGACATCGACTGAAAAGCGATANTTGTCGCCGTCGGCAATTAACCAGTATCTCAGCTGTCCCCTTCAATTCTATTTCGCGCGAGTTGAGCGCATAGCCACCAAGGAGGAGATGAACGATTACATGGACGAAAGCATCTTCGGAAGCATCGTCCACAAAGTTGTCGAACTCACCTATAAACGGCTCCGAGGTTCCGCCGATGAAATTTTAATTGACGGCGCCACTCTTGAAAAGATAAAGAAAGAACGCGCCGAGCTTGAACGAACGGTCACTTCCACCATCAATAAACTCTACAATAACTTGCCGTCCGAAGCTCCTGACGACGAGCCCTACGTTAATCTCACCGAGCTGCAGGGCGAGGCTCATGTATTGGGGCAAATCATCATCGACTTCATCCTCAAGCTGTTTGACCGGGAAAAAGAGCAACCGTTCTATTTCATCGAAGGCGAAAAGGATTTCAAGACTGAACTTCCGCTTGGCGACGGACGCTTTTTCAACATAATGGGTTCAATAGACCGAGTGGACCGCATTGTCGACAGCTCGACCGGCGAAAGCCTCACGAGAATCATCGACTATAAAACCGGCAGCGACCAGATTGAAGTGAAGAAGCCGGATGACCTTTTCAACGCTCCAAATTCAACCCACGGTCATAACAAAGCCGTGCTTCAGCTGTTTCTATACTGTTTCGCCTACAAGAAGGCTGAAAAATATCCCGGNGCGATAATGCCGATGATATATCTTTTCAGGAAACTTTACACGGAACCCATCTCACCGGTGACAATCGACGGGACTCCCCTATCAAATTATCAGGATTTCGCCGAGGAGGTGAACGATCAACTCACAGCGCGGCTGAAGATGCTTTTTGATCCCGAAGTTCCGTTTGCCCCACAACCTCACAGCAGCCATTGCATGTATTGCGAATTCAAATCAGTGTGCGGACTTGCCGTTGAGAAAAGATGAGCGGTCTGTATATACATATCCCATTCTGCGCGTCCAAATGCAGCTATTGCGATTTTTATTCGATGCCGCTTAAAGATGAAGCAATCGCCATGCGGTATCTTGACGCGGCGCTCAATGAGTTTCGGTTGAGAAGGCATGAGCTGACTGAGCCGGTGAAAACAATATATATAGGTGGCGGAACTCCCTCCCAGCTCCCGGTTGGCGCTCTCACGGATTTTATAGACAAGCTAAACGCCGATCCTCTTATAGACATTGACAATCTTGAAGAATTCACCATCGAAGCAAANCCCGAGGACATCACCGCNGAATGGGCTGAAAGTGTCGCTGCGTCGGGNATNAACCGGGTGAGCATCGGCATCCAGTCATTTATCGACAGCGAGCTTAAAGCGGTCAACCGCCGCCACGACGCGCAGAGAGCGATCGATGCGATAGCCANNTTAAGAAACGCCGGGATAGATGAGATTTCGGGNGATTTAATTTATGGCTTACCGGGGCAAACGATTGACACGTGGGAAACCTCGCTTNANAAAATGNTGGAATTGAAGCTNCCCCACATTTCCGCCTACTCGCTTTCCTTTGAGCCCGGAACGAGGCTGTCGGCAATGCTGCAAGCGGGTAAGATAGAACCTGCTTCGGAAGAGGATTTTATCGCCATGTATGGCATGTTGATTCAACGTCTTGGCGACCATGGTTACGACCATTACGAAATTTCCAATTTCGCGCTGCCCGGTCACCGAGCCACGCACAACAGCGGTTATTGGGAATTCTCGCCCTATCTTGGAATTGGACCGGGAGCGCATAGCTTTGACGGCAAGATGCGACGCAGCAACCCTTCCTCGCTGAAAAACTATCTTGAATCGTTGAGCTGCATGAAGCCGATTTGCATCGAGGAAGCAGAGGAGCGTGCCGATCTCATAAACGATTATATCATAACTGGATTGCGCAAAGCCGAAGGGATTGATTTCAACAAAATGGAGCAGTCGCTCGGCTGCCAACCGGTAGAAATGCTGAAAAAAGCCGCTGAAAAATTTGTAAGTTCGGGAAAGCTCGTCAGCGACTCGACTTCGCTGAGATTCACTGAGGAGTCGTGGCTTGTATCTGACATGATTCTTTGCGACCTGCTTCAATGAAGCTGCGATTTTTTTTGTATTTTTGTGACACTCATTTATACTGATCTATGGAAATTATATTAGGAGTGATAGCCGGTGTCATTATCGGCGCCATGTTTGTCAANCTGACTTCCCGCAACAAGCAGGCTCAGATTGATTCATTGACACGCGACAANGCTGAGCTTGCCGGAAAATATTCGGCAAAGGAAAGCGAAATNGCCGCNCTCAATGAGGAGAAGTTGAGTCTCGTGGCGCAAACCAGCGCGTTGAAATCGAAAATAGAGACTCAGGAGAGTCTTGCCAACGAGCTGAAATCGCAGATTGCGNCTGAAAGGGAATATGCCAACAAAATCATCGAGAGTTCCAACGAGCGNATNAAAAAGGAGCAGGAGCATGCCCGGCAGATGCGCGAAGAGAGCGACCGGCAATGGTCGCTGAAATTCGAAGCTTTGAAAAAGGAGATGCAGGCTCATGCGTCGGAAGCACTGGCAGCAAAGCAAGATTCGCTTCAGGAGGCAAACAAGGCTCAGATGGATGAACTGCTTAAACCGATCAAGGAGCAGTTTGACGCATTCAGAAAATCGGTCGAGGATAACAAGACTCAGAACGAGGTAAACAAAAAGGAGCTTCAGGATTCATTTGAGGCAACGATGAAGCTGTTCCAGCAGCATCAGGAGAGCACTATAAAGACACTCAAGGAGCAGACTGAACGCATTGGCAGCGATGCCGCCAATCTCACCCGTGCCTTGAAGTCGGAAACGAAGACTCAGGGAAACTGGGGTGAAATGGTGCTTGAAACCATATTGGAAAACAGCGGATTGCATAAAGACGAGGAGTATTTCGTGCAGGAAAATGTGAAAGACGAGGATGGCAACAATCTTCGTCCCGACGTGGTGGTGAGATTTCCCGAAGGGCGATCGGTCGTTATCGACTCGAAAGTGTCGTTGACCGCCTATGCCGACGCTGTCGCCGCTGATAATGAAGATGACCGCGAACGGGCGTTGAAAGAGCATGTGAGGAGCATACGCAAGCATGTCGACGAGCTTGCCGAAAAGAAGTATGACCGCATCGTGAACGACGCTATCGGGTTCGTGCTTATGTTCGTCCCCAACGAAAGCAGTTATATCGCAGCGATGAAACAGCAGCCTGATTTGAGCCGCTACGCCTATCAGAAACGTGTCATCATCATTTCTCCGAGCAATCTGCTCATGGCTCTTCAGCTCGCCTACAACCTGTGGCAATATGACCGCCAAGGTAAAAATGTGGAGAAAATCGTCAAGACAGCCGCCGACCTGTATGACAAGCTGGTGCTGTTTGAGGACAGTTTCATGGATATCGACACTCAGATCACACGCATCCGCAACTCGTTCACGGAGGCGCGCAACCGTCTATATATGGGTAAAGGAAACGTGATGTCGAGAATGGAGTCGCTGATGGATCTCGGCGTAACTCCTAAAAAGCGATTAAAGGGAACCGACGGCGTGGAATAACGTCGCTCCCAGCCTAAACTCTTCAGCCCGGAAACGAACCATTCTCTGGTTTATTTCCGGGTGAAGTTTTATTGTCTCGTAGGGTGATTCCTCAGAAGGGCCCGATCTGAGGAATCAACGGGTGTCGGGCGCACGAGGCGGGTGGGACGCGCGAATCGTTTTACCGTTTCNGNCAGCAGGGCGGCTTCGTGTTGGCGGCTTGCGCTTCGCGACGGCAGCAAGCCGATTCAAGCAGTCTTCCATAAAGGAACTTAGCGAAATATCGGGCGACTCCATCTGCTTCCGCCTACTGCCGAAACAGCTCCGCAGACACGCGCCCGGCTTCAGAGCGCTCCTACGGCTCGCCACGGGCGACTGCGCTCCATGGGTGGCTGACCGTTGCCGGCGTTGGTCAGCGCATAGGAGCATCGTCTCCCGGTCCTGGCGGAACCGCGAAGGGGCGAATGAATGCGAATTGATTCGGTTGTAGTTTTTCATAGCACCGGC
>WFMA01000226.1 GCA_009177195.1 Bacteroidales bacterium
GACAACAATACGGGTAAGGGTGACAATGAAGAGTATGCCTGCAAGATAGATTCGCTGAACATGGCATGCTTGTATTGGTACGGCGTCAACGGCGCTTCCGGATATCAGATTCGCGTGTCGACAGTCTCTTTGGTTGGCAATCCGGAGGGTTGGTTGGTACCCGAAAACATCCTGATTGATACTATTGTCGCTCCTGATGTTCTTGACTTGAAGTTGCGCCATTTGGAATATTTCACTGATTATCGTTTCTCAATCCGTGCTCTTGACCCCCGCGGTTATGATCCTGCAAATGGAATTTGGGATCCGGATTCTCCCTATCATTCAAAATGGTTCGGACATGGCGGCGGCCGTCAGTGGGCCGACTACCTCGGTCTCGCTACCGCAGCACGTTATGAAGTACCCGACGTAGTGGATATCACCTCCATCAGCGATAACTCGTTCCGTATCATGTTTGACTTGAAATATGACGGTACAGCCGAATATCTTGAATATTTCAAGGTGGACGAAAACGGTAACTATGTAGCACAGGCGATCATGATAGAACCGTCTCCTGCTAACAGAAACGCACAGCTTGATGACAAATGGCGTAAATACATGCTTACCCCCGAGGATTATGCAAGGGGTTATGTTGACGTAACTGATCTTTCGCCCAACTCATCTTATGTTGTAAACATCATTAACCTTGATGAATCAATTCCTAAGGTTGATGCCGTTTATAATACAATGGCGCCGCGTACTACCGGACCTGCTGGAGATCCGATTTTCATTCCGTGTGATTTCGCAAACGATACAATTCAGGGCGCTCATGAATATCAATGTGCCCGTATCGACACTATCATCAACAACTTCACGAATGATATATCTCTTCCCGAAGGACAGGTGTTCGAGCTTGAAGGTGGTAAAAACTACTATATCTATAGCCACACTAACATTATGAAGGGCTTTACTCTTCGCACTCGTCCTGAAGATGTGGCTCAAGGTAAGCGTGCTAAAGTGTTCCTCGGTGGTATTGATTATAACGGTACATCTGACCGCATTGCCAACTGGAACCTCGGTATGAACCAAACTCCGGGAATGTCGGACGCTCCTATCCTTGTCGGAGAGGTGAAGTTTATTGATATCGATTTTGATGTACCCTTGGCAACTAACTATGGCGATCAGGAGGCTAAAATCCGTAATGCTTCAGGTAACTATTTCGCAAATATGTTCTCTCAAGGTCTTGCGGTGACATTTGCCTCATTTGAAATACGCAATTGTACATTCCAAGGACTTATCCGCGGATTTATCCGTGTGCAAGGTCAGCGCCGCAAAGTGTTCGACAATCTTGTAGTAGACAACTGCATTTTCTGGAACTGTATGTACTACAACAATGATGGTCGCGGTTATGCTTGGTTCGCTTCCGATGGTAAGCCTTCATCGGGTAAGTCAAATGTGTTCCGTCATCTTGAGTTCACTAATAACACTATCGTTGACTGTCCTAACGCATCTATGTTTACCGATAACAACGTGAACTTGGCATGGCCGAGCTCGGTTCAGTTCAATATAAACTTGAGCAACAACACTATCTTGAATTACAACACCCGTAATGGTAAGAATAACGCTCCGCTTTTCAATTTCCGCTTCATTCCTAACGGCTCAACATTCAAGGCTCATAACAACTTGTTTATTCAGGCTAAGGATGCAAATGATACCCGTTCGATGAATTTCTATGGAGCAGATATGCGTACAATCAATGGTGACGCTCAGGAAATCACCATTGACTTCAAAGACAATTACGGCTCTAACTGGGATCCTGCAAATCAGGGTGACGATGCAGTCTTCTCTGGATCGGCATTCTCCGCCAAGTCTAACAGCTTCGGCAAGTTCTCTCTTGAAACTCCCGGCATCATCAATGGTGCTGACGAGTTGAAAGTTAAGGCTTCAGGTCTTCTTCCCACTCAGTTGATGCGCAATCCTAACCCGCCGCACCACCAGAACGGTTCAGCTGAAGACTTGCGTCTGATGCATAATCGTGAATCTCTCGACGGATTGTTCTACAATGCCACTCCTGAGGTTACCAATAGTGAGGTTTATCAAAAGAATATCGGTGACCAGCGATGGAAACGCGGATCTATTTGGTAATTTTGAAATTACTTAAAATTGAACTCTGATATAAAAAGGGCTGTGCTAATGTGCAGCCCTTTTTGTATTGAGCCCCGCAATATTCCATGTTCGTTCTGAGTGTTGAAATATATTAATCAGGCGGAACGGTTATTGCCCAAATAGAGATTATTTCGTAATTTAGCATTCTAAAAAGCAAGCCTATAATGAAAAATCGAAAATGCATCAATAATTTTATTACATTTGTCGTCGCTGCAAACCTGCTTGTACTATCGTCCTGTTCGGAAAACCACAACTCCAATGTTACATATTCAGCTATGGAAAATCTTCCATATAACATTGAGATAAATACTGATGCGGTTAGCAGGATTACGAAAGAATTCCCTGATGTGAAGATGTTCGAGACTGAATATCCCTCAATGAATGCTTTAGTCAAATATGCGATTGTTGTGCGGAAAGACTCTTTATCGACAGATAAGGTTATAACTGCACAACTTGAAAAGATGGCTGATGATGTAATTCATGATGATTGCGGCATCGTAAAAATAAAGGGGAATGATGGTATTTCGGGTTGGGTCTTTTCATCAGCTCCTGATAAATATCCGGTTCAGATGCTTGCTACCGACAGTTTTTCGGTAGTGCTACATGGCAGAATGGAGTTCACTTCGCCCCAGACCGACAGCGCCGGCGTGGTTTTCCCCGCTGTCGAGGCGATCGCCGCCGACATGGAGCATATAGTGAAGAATCTTAGATTGAAAAACTCGACCTCTCCAAAAACTGAATAAATTCTAATTATTCATAAAAACAAAGCCGCACACTCTGCGGCTTTGCTTGTTTTGCCTAAAAGTGTCAAATTCCCCTGTTGCCTATTATGGGATATTTTCGTAACTTCGCCGAAAATGTAACCGAATCATCTAATGCACCCGTTCATACATCTTCACGTTCACTCCCAGTTTTCAGTTCTTGACGGACAGGCTGCCGTGCCGGCGCTTGTCGACAAAGCCATAGAGGACGGAATGCCCGGCATCGCCCTCACCGACCATGGCAATATGTTTGGCATAAAAGAGCTGTATAATTATGTCAACAAGAAAAACGGCAAGGTCAAGGGAGCCATCGGCGACGCNGAGAANGCGCTCAAGGAAGCCGAAGAAGCCGGCGACACCGCTGCTGCCGAGGAGAAACGCGCCGAAATCGAAAAACTGAAAAAGAAAATTTTCAAGCCCATATTCGGCTGCGAGATGTATGTGGCGCAGAAATCGCTCTATGAGCACGTGGACAAGAAGGACACAGGACGACATCTCATCGTGCTCGCCAAAAACGAAAAGGGCTATCACAACCTCATCAAGATAGTGTCGCAGGCGTGGACCGACGGGTTCTATTCCCATCCGCGAACCGACAAAGCCGCGCTCGCTTCCCACAGCGAGGGGCTCATAGTGTGCTCGGCATGTCTCGGCGGCGAAATTCCGCGACTCATCCAGGCTGGCGAAATCGAGGAAGCCGAGCGACAGGTCCAGTGGTTCAAAAGCGTTTTCGGCGAAGATTATTATATCGAGCTGCAACGCCACCCCACCAACAAGCCGGGAGCCAACAGAGCGGTCTATGAAGTGCAGCAGCAGGTGAACCCCGAGCTGATCAGAATAGCCCGCAAGTATGACATAAAGCTCATCGCAGCCAATGACGTTCACTTCGTAAACGAAAACGATGCCGAGGCTCATGACCGCCTGATATGCGTGAGCACCAACAAGTTCCTCACCGATGAAAAGCGAATGCGCTACACCAAGCAGGAATGGATGAAGACCCAGGCTGAGATGAACGAACTCTTCGCCGACATTCCCGAAGCGCTCACCAACACCATCGAGATTCTCGACAAGGTGGTCCCCTACTCCATCGACCATAAGCCGATTCTGCCCAACTTCCCCCTGCCCGAGGGCTTCACCGACAACGACGAGTATCTGCGTTATCTCACCTACGAGGGCGCGAAACGCCGCTGGGGAGAAAGCCTCGACGACGTTCACCGCGAGCGTCTCGACTTCGAGCTCGACACCATCAAAAACATGGGCTTCCCGGGCTACTTCCTCATCGTGCAGGACTTCATCCGCGCCGGACGAAATCTCGGAGTGTCGGTAGGACCCGGACGTGGCTCCGCTGCGGGCTCGGCAGTAGCCTATTGCCTCGATATCACTCAGATAGATCCCATTAAATATGATCTTCTGTTTGAGCGCTTCCTCAATCCCGACCGTATATCCCTCCCCGATATCGATATCGACTTTGACGACGACGGGCGCGCCGAGGTGCTCCGCTACGTAACTGAAAAATATGGAGCAGAAAAAGTGGCGAGAATCATCACCTACGGAACGATGGCGGCAAAATCGGCAATCAAGGACGTGGCGCGAATCGAGCAGCTCCCGCTCTCGGAGAGCAATCGATTGACCAAGCTGATTCCAAAACACATGCCCGAAGTGAACGGCAAGGAACTAAAACCCACGCTGAAAAACTGCTATGAGCACGTGGACGAGTTCAAAGCCGAGCTGAAGAGCCCCAACCAACTCGTGGTCGAAACGCTGAAATATGCCAAGGAACTTGAAGGCAACGTGCGCAACACCGGCGTTCATGCCTGTGGCGTGATCATCGGCAGGGACGACATCACCGACTGGGTGCCCGTAAGCACCGCAACCGACAAGGACGGAACCAAATTGCTCGTCACTCAATATGAAGGATGCGTCATCGAGGACACCGGACTCATCAAAATGGACTTCTTGGGATTGAAAACGCTTTCCATCATCAAGGAGGCGCTTGCCAACATCAAGCAGACCCGCGGCATCGAGGTGGACATCGACAATATCCCTATCGACGACAAGAAAACCTACGAACTTTACTGTGCCGGTAAAACCACCGGAACATTCCAGTTTGAGTCGGCGGGTATGCAGAAATATCTGCGCGAACTACAGCCTACCGTATTCGAGGATCTCATAGCGATGAACGCGCTCTATCGTCCCGGACCGATGGACTATATTCCCGACTTCATCGCCCGCAAACACGGAAANTCGCCCATCGTCTACGATATCCCCATCATGGAGCAATATCTAAAGGACACCTANGGCGTNACCGTNTATCAGGAGCAGGTCATGCTCCTGTCGCGCCTGCTGGCCAACTTCACCCGCGGCGAGAGCGACACCCTGCGCAAAGCGATGGGAAAGAAACTCATCGACAAGATGAACGCCCTGAAAGCGAAATTTCTCGAAGGCGGACAGAAGAACGGACACGAGCCTAAAGTGCTCGAAAAGATATGGGCTGACTGGGAGAAATTCGCATCCTACGCTTTCAACAAGAGCCATGCCACGTGCTACTCTTGGGTGGCGTTCCAAACGGCATATCTCAAAGCCAACTATCCCGCCGAATACATGGCGGCGGTGCTGAGCCGAAACCTTGCCGACATCACCAAGCTCACCGTGTTCATGGACGAGTGCAAGGCGATGCACATCGAGGTAAAGGGACCCGACGTTAATGAATCATTCGCGGCATTCGGTGTGAACAAGGAAGGAGAAATACGCCTGGGAATGGCGGCGATAAAGGGAATCGGCGTCAACGTGGTAAATGAAATCATCCGTGCGCGTGACAACGGCGGTCCCTTCAAGGACATCTATGACTTCGTGGAGCGAGTGGACCGCAGCGCCATCAACCGCCGAGTGATTGAAAATCTCGCACTCGCAGGAGCTTTTGACTGCTTCACCGACTTTAAGCGCGAGGACTATTTCAGCACCAATGCGAAAGACGAGACTTTCGCCGAGCTGCTCGTGCGCTACGGACAGAACTATCAGAACGANAAGAGCAAAAACGAGAACTCGCTGTTCGGAGGATTTGACGACGATCTGACNANNGCNGGNCGTCCTCAGGTGAGACCGGCTCTGCCCTGGGTCGACATGGTGAAACTCGAAAAAGAGCGCGACCTGATAGGAATGTACCTGTCGGGGCATCCTCTCGACCCCTACTATATCGAACTGAACTATGGCTGCACGATGACACTGAAAGATTTCGCCGAGGAGCCCCCGGTGGAAGGGAAAGAGATCGTTCTCGGCGGCAGGGTGACCGATTTCACCAAGAAGATGGGCAAATCGGGCTATTTCGGAATCCTCAAGATCGAGGACTACACAGGAAGCTCCGAATTCATGCTTTTCGGAAAGGATTTCATCAATTTCAGCCCGTTTGGCATTTCCGATACATCCATTCTGATAAGAGGACGCTATGGGCGCCGATTCGCCAACAGTGATCTTCGATTCCAGATAACCCACATTTCGCTGCTTGAGGACGAGAAGGGGAAACTGGTGAGAGGAATAACGCTGATGCTGAACTCCGACAACATCAACGAGGCGTTTCACTCGATGATAAAATCGCTGATGACGACCGAAAACGAAGGCTCGCCCGTGGAACTCAACTTCCACATCCATGACTCACAGCTCAACCGCTCGGTCAACCTGTCGTCAAGCAAAAAGATTCCCGTGTCGAGAAAGCTGCTTAACTCGCTAACCGACATGAATATAGATTTTGAATTGAGCAGAAATTAACTCTCAGCGGCAAAATAATTTTGAACGAAATAATATCTTTGCTAAATTTGCCACTCAAATTAATAACCATAAACACAACTGAAAAATGGCGTTAGAATTTACTGACCAGAACGTGAACGAGATTATCGAATCAGGCAAGCCCGTACTCATCGACTGCTGGGCAACATGGTGCGGACCATGCGTGAGAATGAGCCCCATCATCGACGAAGTAGCTCAGGAACTCGGCGACAAAGCCGCCATCGGAAAATACAATATCGACGAGCAGAACGACTTGACCGCGCAGTATCGCATCATGTCGATTCCCACCATCCTCATCTTCAAAGACGGCAAGCTGGTGGAGCGTCTCGCCGGCTCGCAGCCCAAAGCCACTCTTCTTGAAAAGATGAACGCGCTCGTGTAAACCGCGGTCAACCGATCATAAAAACGACAGGCAGAAATCCATTCTCGGATTTCTGCCTGTCGTTTTGTTACGCAGTGCTATAGCCGGTTACTTAACGATGAGCAAATAATAACTCTTTTTGCCTTTCTGAACAAGAATATACTTGTCGTTGAGAAGGTCGGCTTCAGTCGCAGGGAGGTTGATGTCGGTCACTTTCGCCTTGTTGATCGAAAGCCCGTTCTGCTGAGCCAGTTTGCGAAGCTCGCCCTTGCTGGGGAAAATCTTAGCCTTGTCGGTCAGCAACACCGCCCAGTTAACCTCGCCGTTAAGATCCGCGCGGTCAATCTCATGCTTCTCTACGCCTTCAAATACATCGAGAAGAGTCTGCTCGTCAAGAGTGCGAAGCTTGTCGGCAGCCTTGTTGCTGAACAATATTTCAGAAGCTCCCACCGCAGCCTCATAGTCCTCAAGCGAGTGTACCATCACGGTCACCTCCTTGGCAAGACGCTTCTGCAAGGGGCGCAGTCCGGGATCCTTCGCCTGCTCAGCCTCAAGCTCGGCGATCTCTTCCTGAGTGAGGAAAGTGAAAATCTTGATATAGCGCGCAGCGTCTTCGTCCGACACGTTCAACCAGAACTGGTAGAACTTGTAGGGCGACGTGTAACGGCGGTCGAGCCACACGNTGNCNCNCNNGGTTTTNCCAANTTTAGTGCCGTCGGCTTTAGTGATAAGCGGGCAGGTCAGCGCGTAGGCTTCCTTGTCGTTGCCGAGAGTGCGGCGAATGAGTTCCGTGCCGGTGGTCATGTTGCCCCACTGGTCGCTGCCACCCACCTGCAATTTACACCCCTTTGTCTCGAAAAGGTGGAGAAAATCATAACCCTGCAGGAGCTGATAGGTGAATTCAGTGAACGAAAGCCCGTCGCGAGCCTCGCCGTTAAGACGCTTCTTAACCGAATCCTTAGCCATCATGTAGTTTACGGTGATGTGCTTTCCGACAGTGCGGGCGAAGTCCAGGAATGAAAAATCNTTCATCCAGTCATAGTTATTGACAAGNTCCGCGCGGTTAGGAGCATCAGACTCGAAGTCGNGGAATCGTGACAACTGCTTCTTTATAGCTTCCTGATTNTGGCGNAGGGTAGCCTCGTCGANCAGATTGCGTTCAGCCGACTTNCCCGAAGGGTCGCCGATCATGCCGGTGGCGCCNCCCNCGAGAGCGATGGGNTTGTGTCCGCAACGCTGAAAATGGCGAAGGATCATCACTCCGCACAAGTGTCCGATGTGAAGAGAATCGGCTGTTGGGTCAATACCCAGATATCCCGTCACGCTCTCTTTTGCAAGCGCTTCCTCAGTGCCGGGAATCATTGAATGGAGCATTCCGCGCCATTTCAGTTCTTCAACAAAATTCATTTAAGTATCTGTTTTTTGAATATATTCCGCTACAAATTTACTCATTTCCGCCGACAAAGTTCCTCAATCGGCAAGAAAAACTTAAATTTGCGCTATGGAAGAGCCGTTAATCTATTTGAACAGCGACACTCTGCGTTACATAGGAGTGTCACTCAACAACCCCCATCATGTCGAAATCCCCGAGGGGGTAACCGTGGTCATCGGTCCCAACGGAAGCGGGAAATCCACCTTCGGAAGAATCGTGGAAAAAGGGTGGAACATAGCCACCAACAGCATCTCCTCACCGCGAGGAAAAATCGCCGCTAAACTCATTGAATTCAATGACATCCACTCGCTGACAGGAGCCAAGGCGGAATATTACCAGCAGCGCCATGAAGCCACGATGAACGACGAAGTGCCAACAGTTAGAGAAGTGTTTGCCGAAAAAATAGACTCCGACCTGTGGTGCGATTTCTGTTCACGCCTGCGGCTCGAAGGCATCGAGGACAAGCGGCTGAACTTCCTGTCGAGCGGCGAGTTGCGAAAACTGCTCATTATCAACATCCTTCTTGATTCGCCCGACCTGCTCATACTTGACAACCCCTACATAGGGCTCGACGCCGCTTCCCGTCAACTGCTCGATGAAATGCTCGACACGGTTTCGTCGCGAGGCGTTTCCATAATAATGCTTTTGTGCAATCCGGGCGAAATCCCCGATTTTGCGACAACCGTCATCCCCATGCGCAATCTCACCCTGCTCAAGCCGGTCAAAAAAGAGAACGGAGCCGAAGCGCTGCGCTCGTCAATGATGTCGTTGATGGATTTCGCCGTGGATCTTGAATCCATCCCTCAGCCCTGGGAAAAACCGATAGAGCATGAAATCACGTTGCAGATGAACCGCTGCAACGTGAAGTATGGCAACAAGCAGATTATAAAAGACGAGTCGTGGACCATCAGAAACGGAGAATGCTGGGCGCTCGCCGGTCCCAACGGAAGCGGCAAGTCGGTGCTCCTCAGCCTTGTCAGCGCCGACAATCCCCAAGCCTATTCCAATGACATCACCATCTTCGACCGCCGGCGCGGATCGGGCGAGTCGATATGGGACATCAAGAAGCACATAGGCTACGTCTCGCCTGAAATGCACCTCTATTTCCGATTCAACGGAACCGTCACCGATGTCATCGCCCAGGGTCTCCGCGACACCGTCGGCAACTACGGGCAGGTCACCGCATTCGCCCGCGAACGCGCTCTCGCATGGATAAAACTGTTTCATCTCGAAGAGCTCGCCGACCGCCGCTACAACACCCTGTCGGCGGGAGAACAGCGGCTCGCGCTCATCGCCCGCACTCTGATAAAACATCCCGCCCTGCTCATAATGGACGAACCTCTTCACGGGCTCGACGCGGCAAGAAAGCGAAGCGTGAGAGCCGTCGTGAATCGCCTCGTGGAACGCGACAAGCCGTCGCTCATCTACGTTACCCACTTCCTGCCCGAGGTGCCTGAATGCGTAACCCGCACAAAGACCCTACAAAAGTTAAAAAATGTATAACCTGATATAGATTCGGTTGTTTGCCGTAACTTTGATAAATTACTTCAAGTTATTCCAATGACACGTTTAAACTTACTTTTGGTGCTATCCCTGCTGCTTGCCGCCTCATGCAAGAGCGCAAGCGTCAAGGAGACAGCCGAAAGCGCGCCAAAATTCAGTAATCCTATCGAATTTAACAGCGACAGCGCCTATAATCATATCGCAAGGCAGACGGGGTTCGGTCCGCGTGTTCCCGGAACTTCCGCCCACAACGCCTGCGCCGACTACATCATTTCGCAGCTCAACGGCGCCGACACCATAATTCTGCAAAAATGCCAAGCTAAGAACTTCCGTGGCGAAACGCTGCCTCTCACCAACATAATGGGACGCTTCAACCTCGCCGCCGGAAAGCGCGTATTACTTGCCGCTCACTGGGACACCCGTCCATGGGCTGACAACGACGGAGACAAGTCAAAACACTCCACTCCGATTGACGGCGCCAACGACGGCGGCAGCGGCGTGGGAGTGCTCCTTGAGCTGGCGCGGCTTTTCAATGAAAAGATGCCCGACGTGGGCGTCGACCTGCTCTTTGTCGACGGCGAAGACTCGGGCGACTCAAGCGGACTGCTGGAAAACAATGACGACACCTGGTGTCTCGGCTCACAATATTGGTCAACCCACACCCCCTATTCGCCCGATAACCGTCCCGCCTACGGCATTCTGCTCGACATGGTGGGCGGCAGGAATGCGAAATTCTACCGTGAATACACTTCGGAGCTTAACGCATCCGACATAAACTCGAAAGTGTGGGCTATAGCCAACGCTTCAGGCTACGGCGACCGTTTCATCAATACCGTGAGAGGAGCGGTAAATGACGACCACCTCCATCTCAACAAAGCCGGAATCCCAACCATCGACATCATCGAATGCGGAAACAGCTCAACCGGCTCATTCCCGCCCACGTGGCACACCCTTCAGGACAACATTGACAACATCGACCGCTCCACTCTCAAAGCCGTGGGGCAAACCGTTGCCAACACCATATATTTAGAAAAGAATTAAACAACCTCCATCATGACTATTAACGAACAACAGGATGCGATAATCGACGAATTCGCCGACATCGACGATTGGATGGACCGCTACGCCTACATCATCGATATGGGCAACGCGCTTGAACCCATGCCTGAACAATACAAAACTCCCCAAAACCTCATCGAGGGGTGCCAGAGCCGTGCATGGCTCAACGCCGAGCTCGATAAAGACGGAAAAGTGGAATTCCGCGCCGACAGCGACGCCATCATCGTGAAAGGTATAATCAGTATGCTCGTGAACGTACTGTCGGGACACACCCCCCAGGAGATTCTCGACACCGACCTCTACTTCATCGACAAAATAGGGCTCGCCGAGCACCTCTCCCCCACCCGCAGCAACGGGCTTGCCGCCATGGTGAAGCAGATGCGCCTCTACGCCCTGGCGTTCAAAGAACTTGAAGAAGCAAAGAAAAAGTAATATTAATAATTAATCCTCATCATTATCATGTTCAATCAACCAAAGGGTCTGATACCCGCCGCCCTGAGCAACATGGGCGAACGCTTCGGATTTTACGTCATGATGGCAATCCTGACGTTGTTCCTCATGTCAAAATTCGACCTCGACGGAAGTCAGGCGGGAGCCCTCTACTCAGTATTCTACTGCGCAATCTACATCCTCGCCCTCGTGGGAGGCGTTATCGCCGACAAGACCAAGAATTATAAAGGCACCATCATCGCCGGACTGTTGGTTATGTCGCTCGGCTACGCTCTTCTTGCCGTCCCCGCGCTCATCACCACCGAATGGATCGCCCTCGGCGCGCTGCTTGTCATCGCATTCGGCAACGGTCTTTTCAAAGGCAACCTCCAGGCTGTCGTAGGTCAGCTTTACGATGATCCGAAGTGGAGCCACAAGCGCGACTCAGGCTTCCAGATTTTCTACATGTTCATCAACATCGGCGGATGCATCGCTCCGTTTGTTGCCGTGTGGGTGCGCAACACGTTCGTAAAAATGCAAGGTTATGCCTATAATGCCGACCTGCCCGGACTTTGCAACGCATTGATCGCCGACCGTGAAGTCGATACCGACCTCTTCCTTGAATACGCCAATCAGGTTTCTCAAACCGAAGTCAACTTCGCAACTCTCCGCGAATTCGCACAGAATTATCTTGAAGCGTTCAACACCGGTTTCCACTACGCATTCTCAGTGGCAATCCTTGCCATGCTCATCTCGCTTGTGATATTCCTCTGCTTCAAGAAACAGCTTCCCACTCCGGGAGCCAAGAAGGCAGCTTCAGGCGACAAGTCGGCAGCTGAAAAGGAGGAAATCCGTCAGTCGGCAAAAGAAATCAAGCAGCGCATCATGGCGCTCATGGCAGTATTTGGCGTGGTTATCTTCTTCTGGTTCTCATTCCATCAGAACGGCTTGACCCTCACAATGTTTGCCAAAGACTACACCCACCTCGCCCTCGGCAACATGCAGCTCTCGGCTGAAATCTTCCAGTCCATCAACCCGTTTGTGGTCGTGTTCCTCACTCCGGTCGTGATGTGGATTTTCTCAGCGCTCGCCCGCCGCGGCAAGGAACCCTCTACCCCGCGCAAAATCGCTATCGGTATGGGTATCGCAGCTCTCGCCTATGTGGTTATGTGCGTGGCTTCAATCGGATTGCCCTCTCAGGCTTCTCTTGCCGGCGCTCCCGTTCCCGCAGCTGAGCGTGTGACCCCGTGGATACTTTTCTCGGTTTACTTCATCCTCACCGTTGCCGAGCTCTTCATCTCACCGCTCGGACTCTCTTTCGTGTCAAAGGTAGCTCCCGCCCATCTTCAGGGCTTGATGCAGGGCTGCTGGCTCGGCGCCACCGCCGTGGGCAACGCTTGCCTTTTCCTCGGCGCGGTTATGTATCAGAGCATCTCACTGTCGGCAACATGGAGCGTGTTTGCAATCGTCTGCTTCATTTCAATGGCAGTCATGCTTTGCATGGTTAAATGGCTCGAACGTGTAGCTAAATAAATAGAGCACCACCGTGTTTAAGAACCAACCTTCAGCACTATATGTCCTATCGCTCGCCAATATGGGCGAGCGATTTGGCTATTATACGATGCTTGCCATCTTCCTGCTCTTCCTCCAGACCAAGTTTGGATTCGATGCGGCAGTGTCGGGGCAGATTTATGCCATCTTCCTCGCCGTCGTCTACTTCACTCCGCTGCTTGGAGGCTGGGTGGCTGACCGCTGGAGCTTCTCGAAATGTGTCGTGACCGGTATCTTCGTCATGTTTGCAGGCTACCTTGTCATGGCGATACCGACCGAAATCCGCTCCACATCGTCATTCATCATCCTTTGCGCCGCATTGGTCATGATAGCTTGCGGAACGGGGCTTTTCAAAGGGAACCTGCAAGTGATGATCGGCGACCTCTATAATAGCCCGAGGTACTCTTCGCAGCGTGATGCCGCTTTCTCCATTTTCTACATGGCGATCAACATCGGGTCGATGTTCGCGCCGATGGCGGCGACCGCGATGGTCAACATGGCGATGCAGAGCCGGGGAATAATCTACAACCAGAATCTGCCGGCGCTGTGCAACAACTATCTTGACGGACATGAGAACGGCGCGGAACTGATCGAGCTTGCCGAATCTTGCGGCATGACCGCCGGACAGAGCCTCACCGATTTCTGCCAGTACTATATCTCGGCGCTATCAACAGGTTATAGCTACGGCTTCGGACTCGCTTGCATCTCCCTGGTCGTGAGCTATATAATCTATGCCGCAGGACGACGTACCTACGCCCACATCATTACCGACAAGAGCGTGAATACAGGCAAGCCCCTCTCCGACAACGAGCCGCAGTTGACTCCGCAGCAAACCAAAAGCCGTATCACCGCCCTGCTTCTGGTATTTGCAGTGGTGATTTTCTTCTGGATGGTGTTCAACCAAAACGGCGCCACCCTCACTGAATTTGCCAAAAGCTGCACTTCGCCCGACGCTTCGGGATGGACGCGTGTAGGGTTCAACGTGTGGGCGCTGTCGGCTATCGCCATCGGAATCTACGCCCTCTTCAATCTGTTTCAAAGCAAGAGCCGCCTGAGCAAGATCGTTTCAGGCGCGATTATCGTCATCGCCGCAGTTGTCGTGGGCTACACCTATAGCATCACCCCCGACCCTCTTTCGGGAATACAGCCTCAGGAGTATCAGCAATTCAACCCATTCTTCGTGGTTATCCTCACTCCCGTGTCGCTCGCATTCTTCGGCTGGCTCGCCTCACGCAAAAAGGAACCGTCGGCTCCGAGAAAGATAGGCTACGGAATGATTCTCGCCGCCATCGCTTACGCAATCATGCTTACCGGCTCGCTCGGCTTGTCGGGAACTTCGGGAAGCGTGTCGCCCAACTGGCTTATCTCAACCTATCTGCTTCTCACGCTTGCCGAACTGCTCCTGTCGCCTATGGGCATCTCCTTTGTTTCCAAAGTAGCGCCGCCCAAGTATAAAGGCTCGATGATGGGCGGATGGTTTGCCGCAACGGCGGTAGGCAACTACCTCGTGTCGATTCCAATGATTCTGTGGGGAAAGATTCCGGTTGCCGCTTTGTGGGGCATCCTCATCCTTCTCTGTTGCATCTCGGCAGTCTTTATATTCTCAATCATGAAGAAACTCGAAGCCGTCACCAACGACAACTGACCGCAACCACTAAACGACTCACCCCCATTTTAACAGGGGGTGAGTCAAAATTTGGCAACATTTATTTTTTCTAATGCTCCATCTCGGCGGCTTCAGAATCTTTTTGTTCCAAGTATGGAGATTGACTATATAAGATCATCATTATCAAATCTACATCCCATTTGGTGGATATAAGAACATATACTTAATTCACTTATTATCACAGATATTATTTCAATAATTTACGGTCTGTTTCGTTGTCCTCCAACACGCTCATCTGATGGATTGCAATTTGATTAAGTTTGATAAGTCGCTCTGATTGGGATAGCCCCTGCTCTATGAATACGGCATTAAGGCTTTCCATGTTTGAGAGGCAGATAACAGATAAGTTCGTTGACTGAGGCGTAGTCGCGGATATTGCCTTTCAAATCGGGATTTACTTCACGCCACTGTTTTGCAGTCATGCCGAACATTGCCACATTCAACACATCTGCTTCATTGGCATAAATGATGCTCGCCTGTGCTTTTGTAACCTCTGCCGGAATAAGGTTCTCCTTGATGGCATCGGTGTGTATGCGGTAGTTTATTTTCGACAACTCACGCTTCGCAGACCAACCCAACGCTTTCTGTTCCTCGGCTTTTAGTCGTTGGAACTCCTCTATCAAATAGAGTTTGAACGGCACGCTTATTGCAGATCCAAATTCAAAAGCGATGTCCATGTGGGCATAAGTCCCTCCGTAACGACCTTTCTTGACTACCAGTCCTATTGCTCCGGTTATCTCAATCCATTCCGAAGCACTCAATACAAAAGATGGCAAACCTGCACTCATTCTAAAGTGGTCAAATTCGACCACTTTGAAATTAGGATTGTGGATAAGTTCCCATGTGCCAAGAAACTCAATTGTATATCTATTTCTAAGCCAATTCTTGATAACATCCGCAGCCCTGCTGTCACCAGTTTTGGCTGTAGCCATGTCCGTAAGAGAAATATAGTCCTGCTCCTCGATGTTAAGAACGGTAATTGGAGTATTTTGAACTGTGATTTTTGCCATTTGGAATAAGCGTTTGTTTTAAAAAAGTACATAAAAAGTCTGACATATCAGCGTAGTAGGCTGCTTTTCATAGAGAGATTAAATAAAGATGTCAGTCAAGGTACGGTTCGATTGTTTCTGCAAGATTACCGTATTATTTTATAGTTATTATTTCAATTCTATTTTCGCCAGTTGAATTCGATTTCAAGAGCAGCGTTTGCATAGTATTTCCAGAGCTCCTGATCAAAATTCGGAGTATAGCGCGACATTGTCATCCGGTCCTCGTCCTGCAGTCCGTCGGGATACCAGGGCTGGAACCGATAGCAGCGGTCGGCAATCGTCATCGGGTCCTCATTCCAGTCAAGCTGATAAAACACGGTGCCGACACGCGTCATCTTACTGCATATTTCAGGAACGATGCTGCAATTGTCGAGAGCGAACGCATAAATCGCCTCCCCGTCCTCGTCATTCCATCCAAGCGTGCCGAGGGCGAAAGTCGCCCTGCCTCCATAGTCAATGTGGAGCACATCGCCGGTATAAATATCCTCGCCGTTGGAATCGCGATAAGGCGTTTTCACACCTGCGAATATCACACGGTGGCAGTAACCGCGATGATGGCATTCATCCCCGAAATATCCCTCGACAACATCCTGGTTGTGGTCTTCGGCAAACTCCTTGTTTTTTGTCCACACATATAAGTCGCCCGAAGGGAAGAAGAAAAAATCGCCGAAATCGGCATACCCGAAACGATCCTGCCCGATGACATAGCGTATGCGTATCTCTGGTTTCGGTGCGTAAATCATTCCGGCACCGATGATATATTTATATTCGTCACAGAGCCGTAACAAATCCTTTTCATTCAACGCCTTGGGAATCTCAATCTTCTTTTTCGACGGAAGACTCTCCAACATGACCGCATCGATAAATTCGTCATTCATCAGAATCGGAATCCATTCAAGCGGAAAGGTTACATTATAGAGTTTGTGGGCTTCCTTAAAAAGAGGCGCCATCTGCTTGTCGGTGAAACCGGCTATGCCACATCCTACCCGTGTCACTAAGAAACGGTTGTTGGGATGGGATTTGGCATATTCGACAAACTCATCGACATAGGGCTTGATGTCGGCAACTCCGCCATGCATGGTGGGAATCGCATAACACCGCCCGGTAGGACCCGAGCCAACGCCCCATTCAGCGCCGAAGCGCTCATGGGCGGCGCGCGCCGCACCTCCGTGATGGAGACCCTGAAGGTTGCTGCCAAACACGAATATCTCGCACATCGACAGCTCGGTAACATTTTTAGGGGTAAGTCTTCTCGACATATTTTTTTTCAGAATTATGTGTTTAAATCAATTATAATCTCGCTATGTGCTTATCTGTCATTTTCTGTACAATTCATCCATCTGCGCAATTCGATTTGCAATTTTCGCCCTTACCGACTCGGGGGCTATGACCTCCACCCTCGGTCCGTGGGAAAGAATCTCCNTTATNAANTCNTAGGTCGGAGCCACTCTGACGCGCCAGNGTNACAAATTCGNCCTCCTCCTCGNTCACGCGNTNCGACNAGTNCAGCNGGAGGCTTTTGAAATAGTTAGCCTGTTCCCGCTCCACTTTCAGCACAATATCCTCAGCATTAACTCCGTCTTCAACAATGATTCCGTAGCTATCGGCAAAAATTCGGTCAATGCTTAGTTTCGACGGCTTGACGTTTTCCCCGCAAGCAACGTCCATGAATCGGTCAAGAGAGTAGGAATAATGCTTGCCGCCGGGCTTTTCCGCAATGAGATACCATCGCTGGCGAAACAGCTTTATCCCGACAGGCTTCACGGTTATCTCCTCTTCCATTGCCGAATCATAGTTGTGGCGATAGCGGAGACGGAGTTCCCGTTTATCGGTCAAAGCCTTGATAATCGTCTGAAGGAACTCATTGCCGCCATAGATTTTTTCCAAGTGAACGTACCGCTCCAGGTCGGCCGACGACATGAGATTCTTAAGCATGATGGCGCTGCTCATCATCTCGTGGAGGCGCGTTTCCGACTCCATTCCCTCCGATTTTATCGAATACTCGTTGGTAGCGCGGTCGCAAACGATCTCCACGTCAAAAAACTCCTCGACAGCCCGGCGATGATTCTCGAAAGTCTTGTGGGGCAACGGCAATCCGTCGCCCAGTGAGGAGCGTTGCCACAATCGGTCAATCTCTTCGAATGTCGCCCCTCCCGCGCTCAACAGAGTCTCGTAGAGCCACATATAGCGGCGGAATACATAAGCCTGGCTACGGCGTTCACTCATAATCAATTGTTATTATACCCGAATTCGCGGGTCATGAATTTACGTTTATACAAATTCTCTCGTTCTATCGCATAGTCCTCAGGAACACCGAGATACATAATCTCAAGTATGCACCACTGGAAATGTCGGGCATATTCGGGGTCATCCGCTATCAATTTTTCAAGATCCTTGTTTCCGCCATGACCGCCGGTAGTAAAATAGCATTTCCACCTGCCCCATATTCCTTCAGATCCATAGGTGCTACCGACGTATTGCTTGCCGGTCTTGGTATCCTGAATAANATAGATNCCGTTCACCGATTGAAGCGGATTTTTCCAGCTCTCAGCCTCTTTAGAGAAGATAGCCTGAAGCTCGCTGTAAGGCAGCACCACGTCCTCATAGCTCTTAAACTGAGGCACTCCGTCGGCATCTTCAAATCCTTCATCAATGCGAATCACCGGCTTGAGCTGCTTGCGGAAATCCTGATGCCACGCCACGGTAGCCTTACCCCACTCAATAGTCACTTTATCGGCAAGAAAACGGAAATCTTCCATCTCCTGAAGATTGAGCAGACAGCAACGGCTGTCGTAGGGCGACGGTACAATTTCTCCTATTTTATACACCGCAACAAAGCGCGCCTTGGTGTTCTGTGTCCCTACGCAAACCACTATATAGTCGGTTTTGTCAAAGGTGCCCTTCAGCTGCTCATTCTGATACCTCATAAACATCTCCTTGTCATAGCGATACAGTTCAAGCAAAGTCGTTCGATAAGTTTTCCCCTCAATAGGGAGGTCTTTGCGCGAATCGGCATGACGGACAATCTTAACCGCCTTGCTTGCGTCAAAATCGGCATTTCTTCCTGCCAACAGCTCCTGGAGCGTCGCAATTACATTTTTCTCTTTTTCCATAATCGTTTATTTTTGATGCAAAATTAATCATAGCTTTCGCCATAACAAGGCTAAAGCTATTTTTTATTACCAATATTTCGGTTGAAAAAATTCGGTAGCTATATCAGGATTCCTCATTATAGCGAAATATAGATGCACTGCGATAGCAATTACAAGCACTATATACAAATTCACGACAAACGTCGCTGTTCCCAATAAATCAGGCTCTTGTCTGATGTCCAGATCCGCATCATATTCTAAAGGTCGGGAGAGCGAAAGGACCACGAAAGACGCCAAGCCGCCCATAAAGCAGTTCACCATCCACATCCACACTATTCTATGAAGCTTTTTAGCCTGAACATAAGTTGCGTAGAGCAAGTATCCTTCCCCGGCGACCAATAATAGAACCATCAGAATCAAATGACCCGTTATAGGATTAAGCGGCTTCCCTCTCCTTTCTTTTTTATGAGTCACGTCGTTTTCATTGGCATAATACTGATATTTCTGCCTGTATGCGCGAATATCGGGATCATAATACAATCCGAACGCCTCCATCAGATCATCATCAACCTCTGTACGATTCCAATCAGTGTAGGTTTCATTCTCAGGGTCAAAAATTTCATTAAGATCGGTCACTATCCGGTCTTCATGCCGTGACGATTTAGAGCAAGAAGCCAATGATATCACCATCACCAGCATTCCCAAGAGTTTCAAGAAATTTTTCATGGGGCGAATTTTACAAGAGTTCCCCGACGGCAGACTGTCAGAGAAGTTAAACATCAATTTATGTTATACAAAAAAAGCGGACTGCCCACCCCGCCCTCTTGTAGGTATCGCCAAACACCTGAATACACGCACGGATAGGCAGCCCACATTATATGAGCTGTCCCCGTGCCCCGGATATTCTTTGTTTAATTTGGCGATTTCACAAGAGACAAGGCACTTTTTTCTCTAATTTTAAACATGTTGCCGCTCTCGGCAACGCAAATATACTCAATTTCCCGTAAATCGGAGATATATCTGCTGAATATCACAAAAACCTTACGACAAAATTACCCCTCAAATCGCCATAACATGGCGATAGCGTAATATTCAAGCATCCTTCTCATCTTCACGTAATTTTTTCTCTAAGTATTCACGCATGAGACGATTTGTCTCTTCTTGTTCTGCTTGTCGTTCCTCTTCCTCCTCTCTTTTACGTTGCTTTCTGTTATATTCAATAATACCGCCAAGAAAGCCTAATAAAAAAATTATGGCAAGCAACAGAGACCCTAATTTTGGACCTAAAGAGATTATTAGATCTATTTCATTTACTCCATAGAGTAATTGGGGTATCACAATAATTATACCTATAGCTGAAAATCCATATCCAATACCCCACATTATTCTTTTCATATGTAGAAGTTACATTATAAATTTTTCATTAATTACGACGATATCACCATTATTTTAATGTTTCATTTTTTTCTTGCGCATAAGAATACGACGGGGAAAAAATCAGTAAGAATTTGACAATTCCCAAAAATAAAATAAATCTTTTCATGGGGCGAATTTTACAAGAGTTCCCCGACGGCAGACTGTCAGAGAAGTTAAACATCAATTTATGTTATACAAAAAAGCGGACTGCCCACCCCGCCCTCTTGTAGGTATCGCCAAACACCTGAATACNCGCACGGATAGGCAGCCCACANTNTATGAGCTGTCCCCGCGCCTNGGATATTCTTTGTTNAATTTGGCGATTTCACAAGAGACAAGGCACTNTTTTCTCTAATTTTAAACATGTTGCCGNTCTCGGCAACGCAAATATACTCAATTTCTCGTAAATCGGAGATATATCTGCTGAATATCACAAAAACCTTACGACAAAATTACACCCTCAAATCGCCATAACATAGCGATAGCGTGAACTTTATTGACGAGTTGCCGAAAAATCCGCTAAAAACTTCCTGCCGGTCACTATTTCCACTCGGCTGAAAGACGGCTTATGAGCGAAGCGCTCGCGCCTGTCGAACCCGTGTGCTGGATGCCAAACGCCGAGAAGTCGACAGGATCTATCCTCGCCGACAGATTCACAGCTTCCGCCACCCCGCCACGAGCTTCCACCGCCGCAGAAGTCGATGCCGATGCGGTAAAGAGATCCCCCTTGACGGCGAGATCAATGCTGCACGGAGTGCGATAGCAACTCGAAGCCACAGGCTCGCTGACAGGGGTCACTATACCGTTGTCGTAACGCACGAGCGAGAACACAACGGCGCGGTCATAGTCGGCTGTACGCTCGATTCGCAAAGCATAGCCCGACAGCGTCGCAGGGTCAAACTTTATATACACGTCCATGTATTGCCCCGTGGCGCTTCCGAATCCCTGCCCCGCCGGCTTGCACGGCTCGACAACGAGCGACAGCGACATGTCGCGGCACTTGTCACGCTCAGGCGAGTAGAACATGCGCGCCCCCTTGGTCATCTGAACAAGCCCCACGCCTTTCGCTCCGTCGGTCCCGTAGCCGTAATACCATCCATGCTCGGGATCGGGAGTCCAGTCATGCATTGCAGTATCGACAGGCTTGTATGCGTCAAAGGTCCACCATCCTTTTCTCACTTCAGGCTGATAATGCGCCGGAATATCCGAAAAATCGGTCGACAGGCTTTTCTGCGCTTTGCCCGCTCCGGGGATGTGGTGCGAAGATATGACCTCGGGAAATTCCACAAAAATCCGCTCACCGGGCTTTGTGTCATCCCCCTTTGGAGTGAGCGACGCGACAATACTGTAGCCTTCATCGGCATTTGCTGGGCGATAAAACGCTTGCCCGGGAACCTTGCCGTGGCGTATTCTGACGGTGTCGCCGGCGGCATCGCGCCTATACCATGCCACAAAACTTTCATCAAGATCGACCGCTTCGAGCTTATAGTCAAGCCGTAGGCGATGCGATGATTTGTCATAGACGATGCGGGGCGGCTCAATGACCGCAGGCGCATCCTTAAGATAGGGAGCCACGTTGACAATCACAGCACCACGCCAACCGTAATCATGTTCCATCGTCACAGCGCCCGACACGGGCTTCGACAAGAGATTGCCGCTAACACACGTAACATCGCCGCCAGTTCCCGCATATAATTTAAGCGACGTGGGATATGCCCACCGGGACTCGCCATCAAAATCATTTTCTATACAATCGTAACCGCCCCACAGCCTATAGCGGGGCTGAAGCGGCAGCTTGTCGCCCGACGCCTGCATGTCGACGCTCCTCGATCCGAAATCGACCATCACCGGCACTCCGAGCAATTTCCTGCCGGTAATATGCTCAATCTTTTCTATCTTGGGACGCAAGCCGAGCGGATCCCAGCCGTCATCCCCGGCAAGCAGATTAGGCGTATTGTAGATTGTAGTTCCGTCATGTTCCACTTTGTAGGCGGCAAGGAGCGGCTTATCGGTCAAGTCCACACTAAGATTCGGGCGTTCGCCATCAATAGAATACCCTTTGCCGTTGAAAGTCACGTTGCTCTGATAGCAAGTGTGGTGGGAGAGGTCGCGGGTCCATTGAATGGCTGGACGTTGACGGCTTGACTCCTCCGATGTGCGAAAACGGGTGTCAATGACTGCGACCATTCCGGGCACTTTCGTTATATATTGAGGAGAGCCCCCTTGCAAGTCTATGTCGCAGTTTAGGAAAACCGCGCCGGTAGCCGCTGTGCTGTAGAAGGGCTTGGTGCTGAACCACGTGAACCTGCAGTCAAGATAAACCGCCGACCCGGCGAGAGCGTCGTCGGTACACTCCATGTAGCAGTCCTTGAAGAGCGAACGCCGGGCGCCGACAAAAGGACACATGTTCAACCGGCTTATAAAGCGGCAATTGCGAGCAAACAAGCGGTCAGTGCCGTCGCATATCCCTATCTGAGCCTGCACGATGGCTTGACGGCGTTTCTCCCTGTTGAATTCAGGGCGCAGCGGATATTCCAAGTCCACATTACAGTAGTTGCCGAAGGTCACATTCTCCATTTCAAGCGAAGATCCGATAAAATGCACCATCGTGAAATTTCCAAGCGCTCCCTGGGTTTGCCCTCGATTGGCGGCGAAAACCACATTTTCAGGCTTGGCGGCAAGCCCCTGAATCGACAAGGTGTCGCGCCTCAACTCCACGGCGTAGGGGATGCCGTTGCTGTTGTCGGGGTTGCGCCTTATTTCCGGATCATCGGGATCGTCAAGCCAGTAAACCCACGGCGCGACAAGCAATATCACCTTCCCTGCAGGGGCGGTTTCGACCGCTTTCATCGCCGTGACGGCATCCCGAAACACGTAGGGCGAAGAGGGAGCTTCCTGAAGCGAGCCGTCAAGATACAGCATTGAAGGACCGAGATTGTAACACTTACCATCGAAAATCACCACCGAGTCATTGACAAGCTCTACAGGATGGGACGCATCGAGCGAATTGACCGACGCGGCAATCGGAAAAATTCCCGATAGCAAAATATAGAGGAACAGGAATGCGGCTGAAGTTTTTCTCATGGGACCGGATTTTATCTTTTCAACAATATGTGCAAAAATAACACATTCATCCCACAAATAAGCATAAAATTAGTATATTTGCACAAGTTTAATAACCAGAAGAAAAACCAATCATGAAATTACGCCACATTATTCTCAGCGCTATCGCCGCCATTGCCATGACGACATTGCCGGCGCAAGCCAAGACCGATTTTTCGGACTATTACAAAAATCTGCCAATCAAACTTCAACCGGTCACCGCGCCCGCAATACCCGACTATACCGTAAAATTGTCGGACTTCGGAGGCGTGAACGACGGTGTCACCAAAAACACTGAAGCTTTCGCCAAAGCTATGGCTCACCTCGCCCAGAAAGGGGGAGGACATCTGGTAGTGACCGAAGGTATCTGGTACACGGGACCCATCGCATTTGAGAGCAATGTCGATCTCCACCTCGACCGCGGCGCGTTGGTGCTGTTCTCTGAGGATCTCGCCGACTATCCCGTGCTTGCCTCCAACTGGGAAGGCATAAGCACCCACCGTGCGATGTCGCCCCTTTCAGCCCGCAATAAAGAGAACATTGTTATATCAGGTTTCGGAACTTTCAACGGCAACGGTCAGTGCTGGCGTCCGGTAAAGAAGGGCAAGATGACCGAAGCTCAGTGGAAAGAGCTCCTGAAAGGCGGAGCTGTCAACGAAAAAGGTGACGTGTGGTTCCCCAATGAACGAATCCGCGAAGTATACGAAGACAAGAACCTTCAAAACGAAGCTCATCGCGGAGATATTGCCAAGGCGGAATATGTCCATGACTTCCTCCGCCCGGTGATGCTGTCGTTCATCCGCTGCAAAAACGTGATGCTCAAAGACGCCACCTTTGAAAATTCACCCGCCTGGAACCTTCATCCGTTCCTCTGCGAGAATCTCATCATTGACAATGTGACTGTCCGCAACCCCTGGTATGCCCAGAATGGCGACGGCATCGACGTTGAGTCGTGCAACAACGTGCTGATTGTGAACAGCTCCTTTGACGTGGGCGACGACGCGATTTGTATCAAGTCGGGAAAAGATAAAGACGGTCGCGAGCTTGGCGTTCCATGCCGCAACGTGCTCATCGACGGCTGCACCGTTTATCACGGACATGGCGGCTTCGTCATCGGCTCGGAAATGTCGGGCGGCGCCAAGGATATCGTCGTCAAGAACTGCGTGTTCATCGGCACTGATGTGGGTCTCCGTTTCAAGTCGACCCGCGGTCGCGGCGGCGTTGTGGAAAATATCTATATCGACGACGTGAAAATGACCGACATATCGGGCGAAGCTCTTATTTTCGATCTCTATTATGGCGGCAAAGGCAACGCTACAGTTGTGCCGGTCACCGAAGAGACCCCTTCCTTCAAGGATATCTACATGAACAACATCACTTGCCGCAGCGCCAAGAGAGCGGCATTCTTCAACGGCTTGCCTGAAATGCCGATGAAGAACGTGCAGATAAAGGATTCGCGTTTCCGCGCCGACACGGGAATTACCCTCAACCATGTCGACGGGCTTGTTCTCGACAATGTGACACTCGACATCATCAACGGCGAGCCGCTCACCAAGCAAAACGGCGTGACCAATCTCGTAATCAAGTAAACAGGAACGGAGAGACCGTTTCGATAAACGGCGAGACTGTGATGAGGCTACACCCCCTCGACACAGTCTCGCATTGTTTTAACATGATTTTTGAGGTTTTTAGAGTGTTTTATGTAGCTCATAGCCCCTACGGGATTGAGAGAGTGGCGATTTTTTCTTAATTTTGCAGCGAAATTAACCATTTTCCAAGTCATTGAATAAGCAAACTATTTTCGGACACCGCAACAACCCGTCGCTGATTGTTTCAGTTATCCCGTTTACATTTCTTATCGCAAGTCTTCTCGCCATCATAATATGGCGCGGAGCTGACGGAGTTTTCACTCTCGGACCGCTCACACTTCTCTTCTCGGCGGCAATCGCATTGGCGCTGGCGAGAATTGGCGGCATATCTACCAACCGCGGGCTCCACGTGGGGCTCCGCCGGAGCGCCATCCAGATTCTTCCCGCCGTCCCCATCCTTATATGCATAGCTATTGTCGCCACCACCTGGATGCTTTCAGGCGTGGTGCCCACGCTCATCGCCTACGGACTCCACATTCTTTCGCCGCGCATGTTTCTTTTCATCACCTGCATGGTGTGCTCGGTGATTTCAGTCATGACGGGAAGTTCATGGGCCACGATAGCCACCATCGGCGTTGCCTTTATCGGAATAGGGCGAGTGATGGGCTATAGCGATCCGTGGATTGCCGGAGCTATAATATCGGGCGCCTATTTTGGAGATAAAGTGTCGCCGTTGAGCGACACCACCGTCGTAGCGTCGTCGACCGTAGGAGTGGATCTGTTTGACCACATCCGCTATCTGATGTTCACAACGGTGCCGGCAATGTCAATCGCCCTCCTCGTCTATATCGCCGTCGGCTTCCTCACTCCGCTGAACTCCTCGCCTGAATCGGCTCCGCTGCTTGATTCGTTGAACGCCACATTCCATATTTCGCCGTGGACCCTGTTGATTCCTCTCATCACGATGGTGATGATTCTCATGCGCATACCCACTTTCATCGTTCTGCTTGGGGCGGGCGCGCTCGGAGCGATAGGGGTATTCGTGTTCCAGCCTCAGATCGGTATGGAACTGCGCGAGCTAATTGTTTCAATATGGAGCGGCTCGACACTCACCACAGGCAATGACGCGCTTGACGAACTCGTTGCCACCGGTGGCATTTTAGGAATGCTCCCAACAATCTTCCTCGTGCTTAGCGCTATGGTGTTCGGATCAGTGATGATAGGAACCGGAATGCTCACCAAATTGACCGACTCGTTCACCAGCCGACTTCGTCGCCGCACAAGCATCGTGGGCGCCACCGTAGCGAGCGGGCTCACCATGAACTGCACCACTGGCGACCAATACCTGTCGCTCATCATCACCGGCAACATGTATCGCTCGCTTTACCGTCGCTACGGTCTCGAACCCCGCTTGCTGAGCCGTTCGATGGAAGATTCGATTTCAGTCACCTCGGTGCTCGTTCCGTGGAATTCATGCGGGCTCACCCAGTCGATGGTCCTCGGCGTAAGCACTCTCGCCTATTTCCCCTGTTGCATCTTCAACATCCTCACCCCGCTGATGAGCATTCTCGTGGCGCGCATGGGATTCAAAATCTACCAATCCTTTCCCTCTGCCGCCTTGCGCCTCCACTCCTCGGCAAAATAAGCCCCACCCCACAAGCCTGGAAGGCTCACACCTATGGATAACCCGGCACCCACAACGTAGTGACATCGCGTGCGATGTCACCCCAGTCCGCGAGCCTGAAAGGCTCACCCTTATGGATAACCCGGCACCCACAACGTAGGGACATCTCATGCGATGTCACCCCGGTCCGCGAGCCTGAAAGGCTCACCCTTATGGATAACCCGGCACTACGAGCGAAGCGAGGTGTGCCGGGATCACCGAAACAAAAGATCGCACTCTGCAAAGAGTGCCCCCTAAACCCACAAGGAAGAAAAGCGAACCCGCAAGGGTTCATCCATCGATAGCCGGGGGTGGAGCCCGCAGGGCGGAACCCACGGAAACAAGCAGCCCCACAAAATCCGATTCTGAAAGAACCATCTATCCGTGTCGTTCCTACAGAACTCCGAATTGCG
>WFMA01000167.1 GCA_009177195.1 Bacteroidales bacterium
TTCCTGCGCTCATCAAGGCAAACGCCCCGGTCAGAATGATTTTAATTGCATTCATTGTGATTATTGTTTAGGTTTATTATTTATAGTCATATCGGAACCAGTCAAACGAGGCGTCGCCCCCGTCGCCGGCGGGATTGTAGGAGAACAACCCTATGTGGGGTCCTTTCCAGAAAGCGAACGTCATGGCAAACGGCTCGCCCGCTTCGGTAAACGTCTTCCCGTCGCTGCTGAAATAAAAGCGGTTATCATTCCCCACTGCGTCGAGCGCCGTCTTGAAATATACAACAGGACCGTTCAACGTGGCATGGCGGGTCACCTCGCCACCCTTCTCGGTATAGACGTGCAGCTTCTTGCCATCCTTCTCCACGCCCACGCCAAGGAAGTCCTTGCAGAAAGCGGCAAAACCCGCCCGCTGTCCGTCAGCCATCTTCGACGCGTCGAGCTTCACTATAGCCTCGCCGCCATATCCCATCACTTTCTGCACCAGAGTGTTCCGAGCCACCCTCAGCGAGTCGCCCTTCATGGCGGTCAGCGTCAAGTGTCCCCGCTTCTTGCCGAAGCTGATATTCTCGCGGTAGAAACGATGGTTGGCGCGCCACTGCAAGCCGAGCGAATCGCCGTCAAACTCGTCGGTCGACGCCGGGCGTTCTATTCTCCCCGAGGCAGTCTTCACCACAGGTTTCGTCCACACCCTCACCGGCTCGCCTATGCCGTTGCGGTCGATATCCACCCCCGCCTCAGGCCAGCCGTTTTTCCACACCACCGGCTGAAGATGCACCACGCGCCCCAGGTTCTCCGTTTTCTGGAAATGCAGNAACCACCAGTCGCCTTCGGGAGTGTCCACCAGAGCGCCCTGATGCGCCCCGTTGATGTCGGTCGATCCCTGTTCGAGCACCACCCGCTTCGTGTAGGGACCATAGATGTTTTTCGAGCGCAGCACAGTCTGCCACCCTTTCCCCACGCCCCCCTCGGGGATGCTCAGATAATAGTAGCCGTCGAGCTTGTGAATCTTCGTGCCCTCCGCCACAGGACCGGTATAGACCGTCACCCCCTCGTCGAGCAGCTCCTTGCCGTCGGGGCTCATGCGGTGAATGATGATCGGACCCGCTCCGTGGCGGCTGCGCCCCAGATAAGCGTTTCCGTCCTCGTCCCAGAACGGGCACGGATCCTCCCACTTCTCCACGCTCTTCACGCAATGCAGCGGCGCCCACGGACCCGCAGGATCCTCAGCCGTCGTCATGAAAAGCCCCTCGTGGGGAGTGCAGAAATACACGTAGAAAAGTCCGTCATGATATCTTATCGCCGGAGCCCACGAACCGCCGGCATATCGCTTGAAATCGCCATATTCCGGGAAATCCAGACTGTCATACACGTTGCCGATTATGCGCCAGTTCACAAGATCGTCCGATTCAAGCACCGGCATCCCCATGAAATGAAACTCCGAGCAAACAAGATAATACTTGTCGCCCACCCTTATAGCGTCGGGATCCGAATAATCGGCGTTAAGCACCGGATTGATATAAGTGCCGTTCCCCTGGTCGCCCCACGACACGGTTTGACCCCGCCCCGAGGCACAGGCGGCTAAAGAAATCAATAAAAAAGCAAGAAATCTCATCGGTTTAGATTTGTGGATTTCCACAAAGTTACAAAAAATTCCCGATTCCACCACACCATCACCCCGCACAACGCACTGACATGGCGCGCCATGTCCACAGCCCAAAACATAATGACCCGGCAATCATCCCCCAAAACAAAAAAACAGCCCGAAACCTGAACGGCTTCGGGCTGTCGCAATCAAAAATTCAGTATCTTACTGTTTCACAAACTTGTAGTTGTTTGAGGTCTTTCCATCCTCAACAACGAGGATATAAATACCCTTGTCAAGACCGTCAAGGATGTCTTCGCGGTCAACGCCGACAGCTGTGCGGATGATTATACCGCTCATAGCGTCAACCACTGTATAAGTAGCGTTAGCGTTGTTGAAGGTCACGTCCTCTATGCCTGACAGTTTCAGCAAGTCATAGTCAGCCTCAACCTCAGCCTGGCTCTTCGCGCCAGGGGTTACTACAAACTCGTCGATAGCGCCGTTGAATGTGCGGTTGCCCGCTTCATCGTCGCCGCCGATAAACATCAGCTCGGTAGCCGAGTTAACCAACGCGCCTGTCTTCACGCCTTCAGCCTTTGCCACTTCCTGACCGTCGATGTAGAGAGTCATTGTCTTGCCGGCGAAGTCGCGAACAGCTGCAATGTGGTGCCAGTTGCCGTCAAATGCGGCGCTTGCGTCGTCGAGCTTGCAATCAGTCTTCGTCACGTCGTCATCGATAGAGAAGCAGAGATAGCCGTTCTTGCGCTCAAGACCGATCCAGTTGCCTGTTCCGCCGGCAACATTTGTCTTATTGTGAGTTCCGATGCAGAGCAGATAGCCGTCATCGTCGGTCGACTTCATCCACATTTCAATGGTGAAATCGCTTTCGCCCATATTGAGAGCGTCATAGATAGTCTGAGTCAGATAACCGTTGTCGTTAAAGCTCATCGCGCCGGCTTTAAGACCCTCCACAACCTGGACTCCGGTACCGTTCACGGCAGCTTCGCCAAACACCTTGTTGGGAGTTGTTTCGCCAAGCTCGTCCATCGGGAAGTAAGCGAGCTCCTTGCCGGTGGTCTCATAACGCTCCTTAACCTTGGCTGCCGACATAGCGCCCTGATAGATGGCGAGCTCGTCGAGAGAGCCGTTGAAAGTGTTGTTGAGATCGGCGCAGTTACCGATAATGAGAAGTTCGTTGGGGCAAACGACAGCTCCGGTATTGTCCTCGCCGCTGATCTTAAGCTCGCCGTCGACATACATCAACAGCTGCTTTGCGTAAGTATCGCGGACGAGCACAACGTGGTGCCACTCATTGTTGAAAATAGAGTTNCCGTCGCTCCACTTCACCTCGCTCTTTGTAGCGTCGTCGTCAACTGCGAAACGGAGTTCGCCGTTNTTCAGNTCGAGACCCACCCAGTTTCCGGTNGTGCCGGCGTCGGGATNNTTCGCCATTGTACCNTTCTGNAGNATGTAAGCGGCATNGTCNGNNGANTTCAACCACANTTCGATAGTGAAATCCTTAGCGCGGAAATCAAGAGCNTCATATCCTTCCTGAGTCAGGTAAGAATTTCCGCCAAGAGAGATGGCGTTGCCCTTCTTGCCCTCTACGATCGAAGCGTCGGTACCGTTAACAGTTGCCGAGCCATAGATGTTGTTCACAGTGCTTCCGTCAGCCTTCTCAAACTCAAACTGAGCTATGAGGTTNAGGTTGGTGTTGCGGCGCACCTTGATCACGCCTTCCGAGTAACCGTTATCGTCATCCTCGGCGCCGGTGGTGGTGATGGTGAAAGTGAATTCACCCTCAGCGGCGGGAGTTCCTGAAATCTTTCCGGTAAGAGTTGCNGCGTCAAATGNCATGCTCACGCCNTCGGGCAAGCCGGTAACGGTAGCGCCGGTAGCGCGAACCACCTTGAATTCGATCGGAGTCATGTCATCGCCAAGNTCAACAACCTGATTGANNTTNCCGGCGGTCACCACGATCGANCCNGCGGTGTTGAACGCTTCCTCAAGGTTATAGCTCAAGTGAGGCGGCTGGTTGTAGGCAACATTCTGCCATGCGATAGCCACGCGATACTGGCGGTCCTGCATAAGAGTGGGAACCTTGTAGTCGCTCGGAGTGGTGGTGGTGAAGATAATGAGGTCGCTCTCAGTCGAGCCGTCGTGGAGGATAACCTCCTCGCGCCAGTCACCGAAAAGGTCAGCCTGCACGTTGGGAGTAGCCTTAGTGGTGTTGCATGATGCGGCATTGGAATAACCGCTGAAGTCAATCAAGGTCGCGTTGTTCGACATCGCATCATTGGGCTTGGTGATCTTAGTGCCGTCGAGAAGCTCGTCGAGAATGTCGCCGTCCCAGTAAATACGGAAATTGACCGACGGACGCTTCGAGCCGATCTCCACACCGTTATTGAATATCTTGCCGGTTGATGACCAAGTCTCATATCCGGGGTATTTTTTAGTCACGTTAGCTGCAAGACCGCGGCCGATATCGCTGCCCGACTGCGCTTCGCCATANATGATTTCACCGGTTTTAGCGTCGCGGCACTCAGTGTCCCACTTGTAGGAAGAGCTCTTCTCTTCGTGAGGCATGAACACTTCAAGACCCTGGCGGTCGGGAAGCATGTCGGTCAAGTGAAGAGCGTCGCCATGACCTGCGCCGGTGCGGTAAAGAAGCTTGCCGTCATGATCGATGCTGGCGGCTCCGAAAACGATTTCATCCTTGCCGTCGCCGTCAACGTCGCCCACAGTGATACTGTGAGCGCCTTCGCCGTATGCGCCCTTGCCCTTGGTCGTGCTCGCATGAAGCCATTTCTCAGTCAGCTTCGAGCCGTCGAAGTCCACTGCCCAAAGATAGGCGTGGGTGTAATATCCGCGACAGAACACCGCGCTCGGGTTCTTGTCGTTTCCGTCAAGATAAGCCACGCAAGCAAGATAGCGCTCGCTGCGGTTACCGTAGCTGTCGCCCCAGCTGCTATTTGATTGAATCGAGCGGGGAGGATTGTAAGCGATGGTGTGGATTTCAGCTCCGGTCTCGCCGTTGAACACAGTGAGATATTCCGAACCCTTCATGATGGTTCCCTTGCCNCCGTCGGCGCTGCCGCCGGTGCGGTAATCGTCGGTCACCTTGTCGCTGCCCATCAGCACGGCTTTGCCCTGACCGTCGATAGTTCCGGGAGCCGTCTTGCAGATAAGCTCAGCCTTGCCGTCGCGGTTGAAGTCATAGACCATGAACTGAGTGTAGTGGTTACCTGAACGGATATTGATACCGAGGTCGATGCGCCACAGTTTCGTGCCGTCAAGCTTGTAGCAGTCAAGATACGTGTTTCCCGTCTTCCACTGGAAAGAGTTGTCCGACTGATTGGTGGGGAACCACTTCACGATATATTCCCATTCGCCGTCGCCATCAACGTCGGCAACCGAAACGTCGTCGGGAGTATAGGTGTAGTCATCTACCACAGTGCCCTTTTTGTCGCTAAGGCTTGAATTGTTTTTAAAAGTGCCCCCGGCGGGACGGTCAAGATGGATTTTCTTGTAGAAGGTTTCCCAAGCGGCAACCTCTTTGGAGGTCTCCTTCACCTCCGAACCAAGCACTGCCTTAACGACATACTTGTCGCCGGCTTTACCGTTGGCGTCGGTGAAGTTCGTACATTTCTTGATCGGTTCGGAGTTGAGCTTTGTTCCGTCGCGATAAACGTCGAAGGCAAGATCCTTCTCATCGCTCGCAAATGCGCGCCACGAAACAAACACTCCTTTGGCAGCCTTCACGGCAAGCACGCCGCGGTCAAGCTTTTCAGCCTGAACCACATGGGAATACTGNGCGCTCATAGCGACCGACCCNATCAAAGNTGCANATNCTAATAGAGTCTTTNTCATGCAGGAAATTTTTAGTGTAATTGNTATTTTTTANGGGTATTAATTNCTNCNATTATTCTATCGNCCGAAGCAATTCAAAGCGACTGCTACAGGGCGGCATATCATTGCCTTTCATGGCTAATTAACGGCAAATATAGCAATTTTATCATTTCATTCAAATTTCCCCGCCAAGAATTAACACCCTATAACACACCGCGCTCCACTCATCGACTCCATACCCCCGTTCATCGACAAAAACGGTGCGGGCTCGGCGCCACCGCACAAAAAACGTGTGGACATCGCATGCGATGCCCACACCCTCAGCGCTAAAGTCCGCCTATATTCCCGTCGATCCAATTGAAGCGCGCTACATAAGCCGCCCTCAACCGAGCCACGCTCTCCTCAAACGACAGACTTTCGTCGCCGTTGACCACATTGTAACTATGCCATCTTTCACAATCATATTGCAACGACTCGCTTATCTTGGCGCTGCATTCATCAATGTAGTCAGGAATAGTGGATAGAGCTGCCTTGTGCCCGTTCCATCTCGATTTGAGAGCTTGCGTAAATTCAGGATAACTTAAGAGATAGCTGTACCAGATAGAATTCATGTTAAGCCACCCGGTTACATTACGGAAAGTACCCCAATCAAAATCCCACACCGGACCTGCAAACAGTTTCCCGTTTCGAGCCTTATACATATAGGAGCTTTTGGNATANGTCGGCTCCTTATNNACCGTCAGCTCATGNAGNAGCCACCAGTCGATATAAGAATCAACGTCGATAAGCGACGCTATTTCGGAATAGGGCGCCCCGTTCACCAATTTCGACTCCAAGTTGTTGACATACTCTTTCAAATACTCCATCTGCTCGGGCTGCAGCACATCCTCGTCGGGCTCCTTGATGTTGACCGGCAAGTCCAGCAACTGAGTCTTGAACTTATTTATTTCATCATAATATGTGTCAAATTCCAGAAGATACCCGCCCGATACCAACGGCTCTATCAGGTCGGTGGGCTTCATCTCGTCGATATCCACGCGGTTAGGGTCGACCTTTATCTGTTCACACAGGTAATAGTTACCCAGCATCACCCCGTTGAGCACGAGATCGACGAACTCGCCGCTCGGAGTCCACACCAGTCCCGACATCCTGCGCCCTATTTCGAAAGAAACATCGTTTCTCATATCAGTACGGTCAATCCAGTTGGCGAGCAGACACCAACGCTTGTGCTTGGGCATACCGAGAATCTCAGCCTTTTTATCGAGCTTGATGGCGTAGGGTTTCTTCGGATAGGTCCATGTGGAGTTGCCGCGACCCTTCATGCTGGCTGAATACTCGCCGTTAAGCTCGCCGNCGTTGNAGATCCGGATTGTATTATTNNCCACNCNCTCCNCCTTGCTCGCTATCGGCGCCGTAGTGTTGACATAGACCGTGGGCAGGTTGGAGAAAGTGATGACCACGGTATACTCCTCGGTAGCCCCGTCGCTCGACGCTGCAACAAATGTCACCGGATTGGAGAAATCGACATTGTCATATTCCGACAGCGGCCGCTCGGCGCCTTTCACCGTGATGGTGGCGAAATTCCCGTCAAACACCGGTCGGAGAGAGCGGCGATTGGTGGCAGCCGGCAATTTTATCTCAAAAACATTATTATCGGTTCTTGCGCCCTCCACCCCGTTGATGGCGACGCTGAACAGGTCAGTGCCGCTTTTTACGATCGAGAACGGATTGGACGACAGTCTGATCGTCTCCCCCCGGGAATTTTTGGTAGTGATGACGAGACAGGCACGTTCTGACAGATTCTCGTCAAGGTTCAGCGATGTTATCGTCGCCTTGTATTGACCCTGCTTAACCTCGCCCTCCTCGGTTTCATCGGGCGCAACCGACGTGATTTTATATCCTGTCGGCTCGGTGACATAGCTTGCCCTCGAACTTGAAGAGACAATATCCAGCTCAATTGTCGCGTCGTCCCCCTCGATGACGAAATTTACGTAAGCGTCCGAGGGATTGAGGCGGAACACCAGCACTCCGTCATTGAGAGTGGTGAGACGCAGCGGCTCGTTGAGAACCACCACCGATGTGGGATATGACACGTCAAGATTGAATTTGAATTCCGTGCCGTCGCCAAGCGTCAGGGTGATCACCCCGCTATGCTCGTCCTTCACGATGGAGCGGAGCGCCGATTTCGAATCGGAAGAATAGGGAGTCGTCACAGTCTCAATCACCTGCTCGGGATTGGATGGCGAATAGATCTCAAACGCATAGAAACCGTCATCGTTCACAGCTACGCGCACACAGTTTCCATCTGCGCCGTCTGCTCCATCTGCTCCGTCGGCGCCGTCTTCGCCATCCACGCCGTCAATGCCGTCAGTTCCGTCAACGCCCGGTATCCCTATCGCCGACACCCCGTTGCCTGCGGAATCAACGATGCGGCTGAAAGTCGCTTCGCCGTCATAGGACACGCTCCAATACCCCTCGGCATCGATTTTGACAACAGGGGTAATTCCGTTCACTCCGTCGGCGCCGTCCTGTCCGTCGATTCCGTCAATTCCGTGGTTGATTTTTATAACGCTNCCGTCAGAGAACACGATACTGTAGCCGCTCTTGTCGGCGGCAGGCTCAACTTTAGTTATGATCTTACCGTCCTTATAGGCATCTTGCAATTGCGAAACCGAAGTCTCGAGAGCGGTNACNCGGTCCTCNAGNTTANTNATATCNTTATCATANTCATTGCACGACGTGATAAGCAAACNTGTTAATGCAATAGTNAAACCGAAGAATAATCGCATAGCATTTATGGATTGGTTTAATTAATGGATTGGTTTAAACTGATTTCAAAAAAAGTAAAAAGACAGGAGTCCAAAAATTATATAACGTGCCGCCACACGTTTTTCGTGCGCGGCGCGATTGCCGAAACTACTCCTCGGCAGGGTGAAGGGCGTTATAAATGAGCGAAGCCTTTGAGGGACCCACCACGTCGGCGAGCTTGTCGACCGGAGCCTCCTTGATGCGTTTCACCGACTTAAACTCCTGAAGCAGAGCCTCTTTCGTTTTAGCCCCGATACCCTTTATCTCGTCTAACTCGCTCACTATCTGCGACTTGCTGCGGCGGTTGCGGTGATGGGTGATGCCGAAGCGGTGAGCTTCGTCGCGAAGATGCTGCACAACTCGGAGCGATTCGGAATTTTTATCGATATAAAGCGGCACGCTGTCGCCGGGAAAATAGATCTCCTCGAGCCGCTTCGCGATGCCCACAACGGCGATAACCCCGCGCAACCCTATCTCGTCGAGAGCCTCCACCGCCGCGCTCAACTGCCCCTTGCCGCCGTCGACAACGATGAGCTGAGGCAAGTCCTCGCCCTCCTCCATCAGCCGAGTGTAGCGGCGGGTGAGCACCTCTTTCATCGACGCGAAGTCATCGGGACCCTCCACCGTCTTGATGTTGAAATGGCGGTAATCTTTCTTCGACGGCTTGGCGTTTTTGAACACCACGCACGACGCGACCGGATTCGTCCCCTGGATATTCGAGTTGTCGAAACACTCGATGTGGACCGGCAGGGTCTTCAGGCGGAAATCGCTCATCATCCTCACGAGCGTGCGCTCCACGCGCTTCTCGGGATCATGCTTCTCCATCATCTTGAGAGAGTCGATTTTGTTCTGACGGGCATTGTGGGTCGACACTTCGAGCAGCTTCAGCTTGTCGCCGCGCTTGGGCACGTTGAACACCACCCCGTCAAGCGGAATTTCGGGCAACACAGGAACGATTATCTCGTCATATTTGAGCTGGAATTTCTCGGCGATCTCCATGATGGCATATCCGAGAATCTGCTCAACCGACTCGTCAAGGCGGCGCTTGTATTCGAGAGTGATGCTTCGCACTATCGCGCCCCTCCTCACGTGCATATAGTTCACATAGACCACCTCGCGGTCGTCATCGATTCCAAACACGTCCACGTCGTCGAGAGTCTGGCTCACGATCACGCTCTTCGACTGGTAACGGGCTATCAGCTCATACTTCTCCTTGAGCATCTGCGCCTCCTCGAAACGCAGCTCGCCGGCAAGCCTCATCATGTCGTTTTTAAGATAATCGAGCAGCTCCTGAGTGTCGCCGCTCAGAATCTTTTTCACGTTGCCGATCATCTCGCCATACTCCTCCTCGCTGATCATCCCCACGCAGCATCCAAGACAATTCTTGAGATGATACTCCAGNCATAGCCGCCCCTTTCCGCGCTTTATATAGTCGGGGGTGATGGCGTGGCGGCAGGTTCTCACGGGATAAAGCTCCCTGATGAGATTGAGCACAGCCTTTGCCACGCCCGTGTTGGAGTAAGGTCCGTAATATTTCGACCCGTCCTTTATTCTCGTGCGCGTCAGGAACACCCGGGGATAATGCTCCTTCGTCACCACAATCCAGGGATAGGACTTGTCATCCTTCAGCAGCACGTTGTAGTGGGGCTTATACTCCTTTATCAGGGAGTTTTCAAGATTAAGCGCGTCCTGCTCGGTTGGCACCACGATATACTTCATGTCGGCGATGGCGCGCACAAGCAGATTGGTGCGCACTGAGTCATGGGTGCGGTTGAAATAGGACGACACCCTCCGCTTGAGATTTTTCGCCTTACCCACATAGATGACCGTCCCGGCTGAATCATAATACAGATAGCAGCCGGGAGTCTCGGGGAGAATGGAAATCTTCTCCTTCAGTTCCTTGGATTTTTCGACTTTAGCCAATGGCGTTAATATTTAATAAGCGATGTCACCTCGGCGTCGGCAGGCAGATTGGCGCGGCCGCCAAGAGCAGTCAGCTCGACGATGAAGTTAAGGTAGACCTTGCGGGGGTTCATGCTCTTGACGAGCTCATAGCACGCAGCCATCGTTCCGCCGGTGGCGAGAAGGTCGTCATGGATCACCACCACGTCGTCGGGGGTGATAGCGTCACGGTGAATCTCGATCGTGTCGGTGCCATACTCTTTCTCGTAGGAGGCGCTGACAGTGTCGGCGGGGAGCTTGCCCGGCTTGCGCGCGGGAACGAACCCGGCNCCGATTTCGTAGGCGAGGATAGAGCCGCNGNTGAATCCGCGCGATTCAATGCCCACCNCTTTAGTAACGCCTTTCGAACGATAAAGTTGCGCCAAGTCCCAACCCACTATGTGGAGAGCGCGGGCATCCTTAAACATGGTCGTAAGGTCACGGTAAACGATTCCCTCCTTCCGAAAATCGATAACATCACGGATTTTAGATTTCAAGTATTCCATATCTGAATCATTTAATTAATTGTTCTACACGTTATTGCGAATGTTCCACGTGAAACATCACCTGCCGAGCAACAGCAGCAGGATGTTGATGTCGCTCGGGGAGATGCCGGGGATGCGACTCGCCTGCGCCACGGTCTCGGGCTGGAACTTTTCAAGTTTCTGGCGCGCCTCGGTCGACAGCGATTTCAGCGAGGCGTAGTCAAAGCGTCCCTTTATCTTCAACTCCTCAAGTCGATGGAGCTTGTCGGCAACCTGACGCTCGCGGTCGATATAGCCCTGATATTTTATCAATATCTCTGCAGCCTCGACGATTTCGTCACGGCGCTCCTCCTCGACAGCGGCAATCTCCTCAGCGAGCGCGGGAATGCGCGGAGTGAGGTTGGCGAAATTGAGCTGAGGGCGCAATAGCAGGTCGTAGAGCTTGCAGCCATGTTTCAAGACGGCGACCCCCATCTCCTCCAGGACGGGATTGATAAGGGCGGGCTTGATGGAAAAGTTGCGGGCAAACTCGATGAGCCTGTCGCGCTGGCGGCGTTTCGACATCATGAATTCGTATCGCTCGGAGGTGGCGAGCCCTATTTCGTAGCCGCGCGGAGTGAGCCTCATGTCAGCGTCGTCCTGCCGCAGGAGGATTCGGTATTCAGCGCGCGAGGTGAACATTCGATAAGGTTCGTCGACACCTTTCATCACCAGGTCGTCGATAAGCACGCCTATATAGGCTTCGTCTCTCGCAAGCGTGAAGGGCTCTTTCCCGGCAACCTTAAGCGCGGCGTTTATTCCGGCGATGAGCCCCTGCCCCGCCGCCTCCTCATATCCGGTGGTGCCGTTGACCTGTCCGGCGAAATAGAGGCTGTCCACGAGCTTGGTTTCAAGGGTGTGGTTGAGCTGGCGCGGATCGAAGAAGTCATATTCTATGGCATAGCCGGGGCGGTAAATCTGAACGTCGGCAAGCGCGGGAATAGTGTGGAGCGCGTCGATCTGCACGTTCATCGGCAGCGACGAGGAGAAGCCGTTGAGATAGAACTCGCGGGTAGTCTCCCCCTCGGGTTCAAGGAAGAGCTGATGCTCGGTCTTGTCGGCGAATGTCACGATTTTCGTTTCGATGCTCGGACAGTAGCGGGGACCGATACTCTGAATCTGTCCGTTGAAAAGCGGCGAATCGGGCAGTCCCGCGCGAAGAATTTCGTGAGTGGTTTCGTTGGTGTAGACGGTGTAGCACTCCCTCTGCTTGAGTTCGCGCTTCACCCCGGGAAGATAGCTGAACTTGTGATAGTCGTTCTCCCCTGCCTGAGGAACCGTAAGTTCCCATTTCACGCTTCGCCCGTCGATTCTCACCGGGGTTCCGGTCTTCATCCGGTCGGTTGCGAAACCGTAGTCGCGCAGCTGCTCGGTGACTCCGTGAGCAGCCGGCTCGGAGATGCGCCCCCCTTTCACTTGGGCGCGCCCCACGTGCATCAATCCGTTCAGGAAAGTGCCGGCGGTGAGAATGACAGCCTTTGAGTGGAACTCGGCGCCGAGAGCCGTTCTCACGCCCATGACTTTTCCGCCGTCGATGATGAGGGAAGTGACGGAATCCTGCCACATATACAATCCCGGAGTGTTTTCGAGAATCGAGCGCCACGTTTCGCTGAAACGCATACGGTCGCTTTGAGCGCGCGGGCTCCACATCGCCGGACCTTTCGAGCGGTTGAGCATCCGGAACTGTATGGCGGTGCGGTCGGTGACAATCCCCATCATGCCGCCGAGAGCGTCGATTTCACGCACAATCTGCCCCTTGGCGATGCCGCCAACGGCAGGATTGCAGCTCATCTGGGCAATCTTGTTCATATCCATTGTTATGAGCAGCGTGGAGGCGCCCATGTTGGCTGAGGCGGCTGCCGCCTCGCAACCGGCGTGTCCGGCTCCTATAACAATTACATCATAGTCAAATGTCATATATCGTCTTAATTTCCTTTAGATGGAACTGAGCATTTCCAAAGCGGCGTTCTCATGAGCTTCCATAATCTCGCGCTCGCCGGGACCCTTGTCGTTTATTCCGCAAAGATGGAGAATGCCGTGGATAATGACGCGGTCAAGCTCGTTGCCGTAAGTGGCGCCGACAAGCTCGGCGTTGGAAGCCACCGTGTCAAGCGAAATGAACAGGTCGCCGCTTATCAGCTTACCTCGCGAATAGTCGAAGGTGATGATATCGGTATAATAGTCGTGATTCAGAAACCGGCGGTTGACTTCGATTATCTTCTCGTCGTCGCAAAAGATATAGACCACCGGTCCGAGCAGACGGTCATGAGCTTTCGCAACCGCCTCGATCCATCGGGCATAGCGGTCGAAATCAAGATCAGGGAGTTGGACTCCATCGGCAATCCATTCAAGTTTCTCCATCGTAGACTTATCTATTTTTCAATACAAAAGTAGGGAAAATCCGCCATATAATCAAGCGGCAAAACGCAGCTTAATGGAAGAATATGTAGGCGGCTACGATTCCCGCTANCGAGCCGGTGACATCGGCGAGGAGAGCGTAGGGGACGGCATAGCGCGTCTTGACCACTCCCACGCTGCCGAAATAAACAGCAAGGATGTAGAANGTGGTGTCGGTNCTGCCCTGAATNGCCGCCGAGACGCGCGAAACGAATGCGTCGGGACCGTAAGCGCTCATGAGATCCACCATCATTCCGCGGCTTCCCGAGCCGCTCAACGGTTTCATCAGCGCCGTCGGCAGGGCTGCAACCCAGTCGGCGTCGATCCCCACGGCGTTGAAACACCCGGCAATGAAATCGGTTATCACCTCCATCGCTCCCGAAGCGCGGAACATGCCTATCGCCACGAGGATGGCGACAAGATAAGGAATTATCATCACGGCTGTTTTAAAGCCCTCTTTGGCTCCTTCGATAAAGGAGTCATACATGTTGATGCGTTTGCGCAGTCCCGCGCAGATAAACATGATTATAACGCTGAAAAGCAGGACATTTGCCACAAACGAGGAATAGAGCTCGACCTTTTCCTTGGGGAGCGAGGAGAAGAACCAAACAATCAGCCCCACAATCAACGCAAGCCCTCCGAGCCACGCTATCATCACCTTGTCCCAAAGCTTGATTTTCTGCTTGATGCAGAGCGCCACAATACCAACGAAGGTGGAGATGAAGGTGGCAAGAAGAATGGGCAGGAAGACATCGGTGGGATTGGACGCGCCAGCCTGAGCGCGATACATCATGATGCCGATGGGGATAAAACAAAGCCCCGAAGCGTTGAGTATCAAGAACATAAGCATGGCATCGGTAGCCGTGTCCTTCTTGGGATTGAGCGACTGCATTTCCTGCATCGCCTTGAGTCCCAGGGGAGTAGCCGCATTGTCGAGCCCGAGCATATTAGCCGAGACGTTCATGAAGATGGAGCCCATGGCGGGATGCCCCTTGGGTATGCCCGGAAAAAGGCGGCTGAAGAGCGGACTTATCAGCCTGCCGAAAAACTGGATGACACCGGCGCGCTCGCCAATCTTCATCAGCCCCATCCACAGGGCGAGAATCCCCGTGAGCCCCAACGAGATTTCAAACGCCGTCGCCGCCGAGGTGAACGAAGCACTCATGATGTTGCTCCATATCGAAAAATCGCCAAAGAAGATTGTGCGTCCCAGCGCCACGATAAAGGCGAGAAGGAAAAACGCCACCCAAATGTAGTTTAATGCCATCGCAAGTCTTTTTTGCAAAAGTAGCGTAAAAAATCGAATTAGCCCCCTCCCCTGCCCCATTGAGCGAAGATTTTTAGAAAATAAGCCTCCTGCCGGAAAATGGCAATCTATTTCGCAAAAAAACAAGACACGGAAAACAGGGCTTATTATCCTGATTTTCCGTGTCTTAATATCATTTTAACCTCGCTGAGATTTTAATATTCAAGATTTTTCCGAAGGAGGGGCGGGAAAAAATGCGTGTAAATCGCAAAAAAGTGTTAACAAGTTTTTCGTCAAGTTAATCACTGTTTTTCCTCGACAGGCTTGTCGATCGCGTCGAGCAATTTTATCGCATCGACATACTGAATGATCCCCTCNGCTACTTCCTGCGCGTCGCNCATGGCGTGGACNACNGTGGCGGGACGGTTGGTGACATCACCCCCGGCGAAGACTCCTTTGCGCGTGGTCATGCCGTAGGGCACGTCGCGGGTGATGACATATCCTTTCTGATCGACATCGATTCCATGAGTGGTTGAAACGATGCGCGACGCAGGCTTGCTGCCCACCGCCATGATGACCTTGTCGGCGGGATAGTCGGAACGCTCCCCTTCCGTCTCGATGACAACCCGGTCGAGCACTCCGTCGGTGTCGCAAATTTCCACAATCGATGACCGCCACAGGAATTTCACCCCTTCGTTGACGGCATCGTCATACTCGGCTCGAAGGGCGCTCATCNCGTCGANGGNGNGATGATAGACCACCGTCACTTCCGACGCTCCGNAGCGCNACGCCGTGCGCGCGGCATCCATCGCCGTGTTGCCGCATCCTATCACGAACACCTTGTCGCCCTCCTTTACGTGGACCTCGTCGCGATTAAGGTAGCCGGAATTGTAGAGGCTCACACGGCGCAGGAAGTAGATAGCCTGACGCACGCCCACGAGGTTGCATCCGGGAATATCGAGACGCTTGGGACGCCCGGTGCCGGTTCCCATGAAGATGGCGTCGAATCCATGATGGAAAAGATCGTCGATGGTGTAGCCGTTGCCTATGGTGGTGTTGCAATGAAAAACGACTCCGAGCTGTTCGATTTTTTTGATCTCACGACGCACCACCTCCTTGGGGAGACGGTATTCGGGGATGCCAAACATGAGCACTCCGCCGGGTTCGGGTTCCATTTCGAAAATCTCTACGGCAAAGCCCTTTCGAGCCAACTCGCCAGCAACGGTGAGTCCCGCGGGACCGCTTCCTATCACCGCCACCCTACCCCGGTTCTTGGGAAGGATGTTTTCATGGGTGAGCCCCATGTCGGAATCGAAGTCGGCGATGAATTGCTCGATTTTGCCAATGTGGATGGGGTCGCCTTTCTTGTTAAGGATGCAGTGACCTTCACATTGACGCTCGTGGGCGCAGACGCGTCCGCACACTGCGGGCAAGCTGCTCTTGGCATTGATCAACGCCATCGCGTTTCCAAGGTTTCCCATCGACAGTTCGCGCATCCAGTCGGGAATGTCATTTGAAATGGGGCATCCCTTTTTACACTGCGGCACTTTACAAAGCAAGCATCTTTTTGCTTCACATATAGCTTCAAGCATGGTGTAGCCGTCGTTTCCGTCTTTAAACATATCTATATCGCAGAATAAGATTTATGAACAACCCGAAAGCGGGGAATGCAAAGTTACATCATATTTCCGACATTCCCATCAATCCCGGACCTGTATAACGCTCCCCCGCCCTCCCGAGTTCATAGGGGTAAGCCTTTCAGGCTTGCGGGTCGATTGCGGAGGGGACTTGAGGAAGAGCGGAGGCTTGGATTGATTGGCTCACTATTCAAGGTTCAATACACGCTCGCCATCTGCCAGATAGAATGTGACCGCATGGCTTCCCGCCTCCTGTTCCATATATGGACTTTTGGATATATGCGTAAAATCGGGCAATATATTTTTGCCATTCATGCGGTAATAATCCTCATAAGGTGTTTCGGGTGAAAAATATTGAAGTTGAAGGATATCCCCGTCTATATTCCGATAGGTGATGACTGGATTATCGGACACTGCATAGTCTTCCGACAACTCCACACGGACTTTTGTCTTCAGGCTTTCCGCAAAATTATCCAACTCTTTTGAAAGGTTTCTATTTTCGTCCCGATAGTCGGCGGTGACTTCGGTCGTTTCAAGAATCCAAGAGCCACGCCTGCAATCTGCATCACTCAACACAAGGACATCATGCCCCGGAATGGCATATTTGCCATCGGGTTTCTCCCATGCCCACTCTTCGGGCGTAGTGAAGGCAAACATCATGCTGCCGGTATGACAGATTATCCACTTATAGTCGCCAATACTTTTTACAATTCTTTTAAGAATACCTTTGCGTGTTAACGGGACATACATCCTATAAAATAAGGGGGTGTCCATATAATTCATTGGCACCACATAAGCACCTATCGCACTTTTGCCACGTCCGAATACACGATGATAGGGGTTCTCTCCGTAGCCGAGCTTATTGGATCGGGACTGATGAGGCTGTGGTCTTTCAGGGTTATCATGGCATACACTGAAGACGCTGACAGGCGATGCTTCACTCTGCCACACGAGATGAAGATTGCGGGTTTCCTTGAACGCGTAAGTGTACTGGAATCCTTTCAAGTATTTAGGCTCCGCCTCAATATGCTGGGTGGAAAGACCATAATTATCGCTTTGATACGTGTATCTTGAGTATCGGTACTTACTTTCCATTCTCATAGCCTCAAATGAGTAGGGATAGCGTTTTTGCCGGTTAAGGGAATCAAGAAACGGGACAGGGGTAATGTTACGCTGATAAGCCATCCAGAAATTAAAACACCCGAAGTTGTCACGGTTGCCGACGGAAGTCTCTACAAGCCTCTCATCTTGCGCACCGTAAAATAGCCAGGCAAGCTGCCCTATCTGAACATTGCAATCGAGATTCCCGGTCTGCAAGTTAGCCCACCCTTTGCTCCGCGGTGGATTGGCGCAATACAATCCTTTGTTCCAAGGGAGAAGCATTTGAGCGATAATATGATGATAGGCATTTTCGGCGGAATGCCGCAATTCTTCATCGTCGCAAAATTCCGCCAGCATTCGCAGATATTGCAAATTTGTACCGATATAAGTGAACGCGTCAGCTTCCGGACAGTTCTTTGTCACGAAAGGGAGGATGGTGTTGAGGATGTATTCTTTCAGAATTTTCTTCAGCTTAAGAGCATCATTTCCGTCGGCATCGATAAAATCGCTCCATTCCTGCGCGCAAAGATATCCGCTACATTCCTGCATCATCTTCATGTTGAGCGTAACATTCTTACGAATATATTTACCCATTGCCATGAAGGACCTTATGGTTTTGCGAAGCGTATCAGGCATAAACTCTTTTGTGAGAAGATATCCGTGGATGGTAGCATGAGCGCAAAAATCCTGATTTGACCCGGAAGCGTAGAACTCGTCGGGACGTTGCATAGCTCTATGGTACATGTCAAGGAGATTCTTGACAGCGTCTTCCCTGCGCTCGTTGCCAAGCAGGCGAGCGAAATAGAATGGTGAGACATATTTTATATCTCCATCCTGCGCCAAATCAGCATTTAGCATTTGGTTTATGAGCGATTCCGCTCGTTCTTGATACGTGGAGCCGGAAAGAGCGACCACTTTTCCCGAAGAGGCTATAGAGGTTATGCAGAAAATGAAGGTGATTATGAAATTGCGCATACCGGTAATGTTTATATGAGCCAGCGCAAAGATAGCGATTTTTGCGCTGCTTATCTTGATTGGTTTAGGGGGCACTCTTTGCAGAGTACGGTTGCGGAGAGGGGTTCCGGGGAGAGTGAGCGAACGCTCAACTCTCCCCGGTTATCCATAGGGGTAAGCCTTTCAGGCTTGCGGGTCGGTGGCGAAGTGAGTTAGTTGGGGATGAGACGGTAGGTGGCGCCGGGGGCGGTTTTGAATTCGATGAGGCAGGGGGCGAGGGTCTTGAATTTGACGGAGTTGCCGGCGGCATCGGTGAGGCGGGGGTTAGCGATGCCGTCCAGTTTGAGGCGGCAGGTTTCGCCCTTGTTGGAGAGGATGGACATAGCGGTTAAGCGCCCGTCTTTCCATGACGCTGAGATGTCGAAATTGCCTCGCGCTTTGAGCCCGTTGAAAGAGCCGTCGCGCCAGCTGTCGGGGAGCGCGGCGAGCGGCTCGATGTAGCCGGCATGGCTCTGGAGGAGCATTTCAGCGACACCGGCGGCGCCGCCAAAGTTGGCATCGATCTGGAAGGGCGGATGAACGCCCCACAGATTTTCCATGACTTTATCGGTGAGGATCATGCGGTAGAATTTGTAAGCCCGGTTGCCGTCTTTCAATCGCGCCCATGTAGCCTGGCGATGAGCCATGGACCACCCTTTGAGCGACGGGCTCTCCCCTCGCATCTTCAGTGCGACGCGCGCTCCTTCTTCCCACTCGGGAGTGGTGCTGTTGATGAGGGTTCCGGGATAGACAAGACAGAGGTGAGAGATGTGGCGGTGGTGGGGGTCGCCGATATCGCTGTAGTGGTTTTCCTCGCGATATTCTTTCAACTGTCCAGAGGCGCCGATGTGGACGGGGTCAAGCTTGGTGATCTGCTCTTCCACCACTTTGAGGAAGGGGTCTTTTTTCTTGAGGATTTTCGCCGCGGCGAGGAGGTCGTGGAAATTTTCCCATATCATACCCTGGTCGAAGGTACACCCTTTTGTTTGGTAAGGCACTCCGTTGTGCTGATTTTCGGGCGATGAGGAGGGGTCGGCGAGCAACCATCCGTCTTCGGAGGGCTTTAGGGTCTTGGAGAGGAATTTAGCCATTCCGAGCAGGGCGGGATAGGTGTGGCGTTCAAGGATTTCGGGGTCACGGGTGAAGTCATAGTAGTCCCAATACATCTTGGTGGTGAAGCCGCCGGTGCCGGGACCTGAGTGTCCGCCCGGCGAACCGATGCCGAATGCCGACGCGCCGGTGCCGATAGCCCAACCGTTGTCGCCCTCGACGGGGCTCAGGGCTTCAGGATT
>WFMA01000194.1 GCA_009177195.1 Bacteroidales bacterium
AAGCCCCATAGCCATCACTGTCGGCGGCCGCATAAGCAACGGCAATCTCACCGGAGCCGCTTGGGGATATGACGGAAACTCTTGGGCGAAACTCAGCCAGGGACCGGTGTCGACTCAATATGAGGACATGAGCCTGTTCCCTTACTTCGCGCTTCGCTCTACCACTAAATGGTGGCGCGTCACTAAAGACTCGGCTCTTTTTGCTATGGGAGGACGCAAAAGCGACGGTACTGTTTCCGACACAGTATATGTTTCTCTCGACGGCGGCATTCATTGGGACATTGCCGGAGAGTCGCTACAGCTGCCTGATTTTATTCCCGCATTCGCAGGCGCGCAGGCAATCGTAAAGGACTCCTCGCTGACATCGTCACGAAGCGCATCGCTTGCCGCATGGAACGAACTGCCTTTATATCGCAGCAATCCTTTCAGCCGCGCCGTCACCCCGGTATCATCATGGGAATGCCCCTTCATCTATCTTTATGGAGGAGTCGATGACGCAGGTTCATTATATCCCAATATTTGGCGAGGAGTCATCAATCAGTTAACTTTCAAACCGATTGAATGAAACTCAGATTAGCTCTATTAATATTCATCGCAGTGTCGTTGCTGTCAGCACCCCGTGCCGTTTGCCAGGAATCAACCTATAAGTTTGATTTCGGAGCTTCGTTGGGCATNAGCGGCTATCTCGGCGATGCCAATACAGCTAATCTGTTTGCCAATCCGGGATTCGCCGCCGGCGTCAGTTTCCGTTATCTCATCAACACCCGCTGGGCAATAAAAGGCTCGTTTATGACAGCAGGGCTTAGCGGCAATAGCGCTGACATGGAAAATGTTTTCCCCGGAGGAGAAACCTATAAATTCTCATCGACGGTCTATGACCTTGGCGGGCGAGTGGAATTTAACTTTTTCAACTACGGAATCGGAGAATCCTACCGAAAAATGAAACGCTGGAGCCCATATTTGTCTTTGGGAATAGGGATGACCGCAGCAAAATCGGACGGTACCCATGTTTATGCCAATCTCCCGATAGGCTTAGGCGTGAAATATAAACTGCAACCTCGCATAAATCTCGGGCTCGACTGGACCATGACGAAAGTCTTTGGCGACAAAGTCGACGGAGAGATACTTGACGACCTGTATCACATAAAAAGCTCATTCATCAAAAACACNGACTGGTATTCGACCATAATGGTTTCGATCAGCTATGAATTTGGCGAACGATGCAAAAACTGTTTTTACGTTGATTAACCGCATGGACAAAATGTCACTATATAACGAAATTGACCCAGCCCGCTTGCCCGAACACGTAGCCATAATAATGGATGGCAACGGACGATGGGCGAAAGCGCGTGGACTTCAACGCCATGAAGGACACGTGGAGGGAGTCACATCTGTCCGTAAAATAACCGAAGCCGCATCTCAGACAGGAATAAAATACCTCACTCTTTACACTTTCTCCACCGAAAACTGGAACCGTCCTAAAGAAGAGGTCGACGCGCTGATGAATCTTGTAGTCATCGCAATAGAGCGCGAAACAGCCGACTTGATTAAGAATAATGTGCGACTGAACATGATAGGCGATTTCAGCCGCATGCCCGCATTTGCCTACGACAGGCTGAACAAGTGCATCGCTGACACGTCTCACTGTACCGGGCTGACACTGATTCTCGCCATCAGCTATTCGTCGCGTTGGGAAATAACCGAAGCCACTCGCAAGATAGCCGAAAAAGTGGAGCAAGGAGNGCTGAAACNTCAGGAGATNNCCCCCGAAACTATTTCGGAGAATCTCGCCACGGCAGCCTACCCCGATCCCGATCTGCTCATAAGGACCGGCGGCGATTTCCGCATCAGCAACTTCCTTTTATGGCAATTGGCTTATGCCGAGATTTATGTGACCCCGGTTTTCTGGCCTGATTTCAGCAAAGAAGATTTTTACCGGGCTATAATCCAGTACCAGTCGCGCGAACGGAGGTTCGGACTCACCGGTGAGCAAGTGCAAGAAAATAAATAACCGTAGAATAAAGATTTAAGACATCATATCACTTTCGATTATGCGTATAAAATTGCTAATCATATTAATGACGATAATGACGCTGGGCGCGAACGCTCAGGTAAGAGGCAAGGGCTTCGTTCCGGTAGACACCATTTATGCCCCTAACGTAATATACTCAGGATTGCCTAACACCTACGAAATCGCAGGTATAAAAGTGACCGGAGTGCCTAATTACGAAGACTATATCGTCATCGGATATGCAGGAATCAATATCGGAGACCGTGTAGAGATACCCGGCGCCGAGATCACAAATGCAGTGAAACGCCTTGTGCGCCAAGGGCTGTTCTCGTCAGTAAAAATCATTGTCGAGAAGACCGCCGGCGACCAGGCATGGCTTGAGTATGCGTTGAAGCCGCAGCCGCGCATTTCGGAAATAAACTACCACGGAGTGTCGAAAAACGAGAAAAAGGACCTCGAAGAGCGCCTTCAGCTCATGAAAGGCAACCAGATAACCCCCAATATCGTAAACCGCGCCACTCAAATAATTCAGAATTATTACAAGCAGAAAGGTTTCGGCAACGCTACCGTCAGGATCGACCAGGCTGAAGACCTCTCGGTGCCCGGAGAGAACATCGTAACCATCAATGTCGACAAGCACAACAAGGTGAAGGTTCACAAAATCTACATCAACGGCAACGAGATGTTGAGCGACGGTACTCTCAAGCGCACAATGAAAAAGACCAATGAAAACGGCAACCTGCTCAACCTCTTCAAGCAGAAGAAGTTTGTGGAGAGCGACTTTGAAAACGACCTCGACCTCATCATCGCCAAATATAACGAAAAAGGGTTCCGCGACGCCAAAATATTAAAGGACAGCGTGGTGCCTTACGATGAAAAGCATGTCGACGTGTATATCGACGTTGAGGAGGGTAAAAAATATTACATCAAGAACATCGACTGGGTGGGTAACACTGTCTATCCCACCGAAATTCTCGACAGGATTCTTGAGATAAAACCCGGCGACGTTTACAATCAGAAATTGCTCGACAAGCGATTGAAAGATGACGACGACGCAGTAGGCAACCTCTACTACAACCGAGGCTATCTCTTTTACGATCTTGTTCCAATCGAAAAGAACATTGACGGCGACTCGATCGACCTTGAAATGCGCATAACCGAGGGGCCTCAGGCTACCATCAATAATGTAATCATCACCGGTAACGACCGCCTCTATGAAAAAGTTATCCGCCGAGAGCTCCGCGTGAAACCGGGACAGCTTTTCAGCAAGGACGACCTCATGCGTTCAGCCCGCGAGATCATGCAGACCGGACACTTTGACCCGGAAAACATGGACGTGCGTCCCGAACCCAACATGGAGACCGGAACTGTCGACATTCTGTTCGGACTTGAATCAAAAGCCAACGACCAGGTGGAAATATCATTCGGTTGGGGACAGACCGGTGTCATCGGAAAAGTGGCGCTGAAGTTCACCAACTTCTCCATCAAAAACCTGTTCCGCCCAAGCTCCTATCGCGGACTCATCCCGCAGGGTGAGGGACAGACATTCACCATCAGCGCGCAAACCAACGCCAAGTACTATCAAAGCTACTCTATATCATTCCTCGACCCGTGGTTTGGAGGAAAGCGCCCCAACTCGCTTTCAGTGTCGGCTTACTATGCCCGCCAGACAGGTATCAACTCCTCCTATTATAACCGCAACTGGTATAACCCCTACTCCTACGGAGGATACGGCTACGGATATGGATACGGCTACAACGATTATTATCAGAACTCCTACGAAAACGCCTACGACCCCAACAAGATTCTTCAAATGGTGGGCGTGACTGTGGGATTCGGAAAACGTCTTAGCTGGCCTGGCGACTACTTCCAGTTCCAGGCTGACATCAGCTATCAGTGGTATTATCTGAAANNNTGTGATTACCTCTATNANANGANGAACGGTGNGTCCAACTCAATCGTTCTTGGATTGACTCTCNCGCGCCAGNCTANCNACAATCCNCTCTACACCCGCCGCGGNTCTATCTTCTCGATAAACTTGCAGATGACACCCCCCGCCTCACTCTTCAGCGGAAAGAAGGACTGGGAAAAACTCAGCAAGGAGGACACCGAGGAGTCCAAGAAAGAGCTCTACAAATGGATCGAATATTGGAAACTCCGCATCAAAACCCGCACCTACACTCCGCTCACCGACCCCACCGGCCGCTGGACACTGGTGTTGATGACCCGTGCCGATATCGGTTTGCTCGGCAGCTACAACAAATGGCTGAAAACTCCGTTTGAAACATTCTATGTCGGCGGCGACGGAATGTCGGGTTCCTATCAGTATGCCACCGAGACCATCGGACTCCGCGGATATGAAAACGGACAGCTCACCCCCTACGGGCAGGAAGGCTACGCCTACACCCGCTTTGGCATGGAGCTTCACTTCCCGTTCATGCTGTCGGCATCCACCAATATCTACGGAATCACATTTGTGGAAGCGGGTAACGCCTGGACGAGCGTCAAGAGCNTCGAGCCGTTCAACANGANGCGCAGCGCCGGCGCCGGTGNCCGCNNCTNCCTCNCCANGGTCGGAATGATGGGTATCGACTGGGCATACGGTTTCGACAAGGTGTTCGGACAGAAGGGCGGCAGCCAGCTACACTTCATTCTCGGACAAGAGTTCTAAAAATTCTTAACGTCAATAAACTTATAAGCCCGCAAAACGTCTTATTAAGTAAACACATTAAATTTCACGATATGAAAAAGTTGACNTTCACGCTGCTGTTGATGCTTATATGCACCGCNGGAGCCTACGCGCAGAAGTTNGCGTTAATCGACATGGAGTATATCCTGAAAAACGTNCCNGCCTACGAGATGGCTAACGAGCAGCTCAATCAGATATCGCAGCGCTGGCAGAAAGAAGTGGAAGCCAAAGCCGCTGAAGCCCAAACCATGTATAAGAACTATCAGAGCGACATGGTGTTCCTAACCGACGACCAGAAGGCAAAAAAGGAGGAAGCTATCGTAGCTAAAGAAAAAGAAGCAAGCGAACTGCGATACAAGTATTTCGGACCGGAAGGCGAATTGTATAAAAAACGCCAGAGCCTTATGCAGCCCATTCAGGACGAAGTCTACAATGCGGTCAAAAAAGTGAGCGAAGAACGAGGCTACCAGTGCATTTTCGACCGCGCTTCATCAGCCAATATAATCTTCGCATCGCCGAGAATCGACGTCAGCAACGAGGTTCTCGCCAAAATGGGATATGCTAAATAAAGATATTCACATTTGTTAATAGGATATTTCACAATAGTTTCTTATCTTTGCAACTCAATTACAAGAAACTTTAAACATTACCAATTGATATGATTAAGAAAATTCTTCTCGCTATACTTGTAGCGTTTCCTATGATTGCAGTGGCTCAGTCTCCCAAATTCGGAATTGTGAACACCCAGACAATCATTCAGGATCTTCCCGATTTCAAAGAAGCACGTGAACAAATCGATTCTTCTTCAAAGAAATATGAGGATGAGTTCAAGAAACTTCAGGAGCAGATGGAAAAGAGCTATGCCGAATTTCAGGCTCTCGCTGCCGACACCCCCGAGTCAATAAAGGAACGTCGCATGCAGGAAATTCAGGATCTCGACCAGAAGATGCAGCAGTTCCATGCAACCGCTACTCAGGACATCCAGCGTCAGCAGGAAACTCTTCTCGCTCCCATCCAGGAGAAAGTTCGCCAGGCATTGACCGCTGTGGGCAAAGAAAACAACATGACTTTCATTTTTGAAAACATGATGCCCGTCTACACCGGAACCGATGTGATTGACGTTACCCCTCTTGTACGCACAAAACTCGGTCTTAAGTAATCGAATCACGCTTCTATAAAGCGATATAAAGGGTTCCCCGTTTTTCAGCGCGGAATCCTTGCTTTTTATATAGGGCAATTCCCGAAAAAACAGTAAATTTGTACCATGACTCAAAACGACACGACAACCGGACCGATAGGCATCTTTGACTCAGGTTATGGCGGACTCACCATCCTGAGCGAAATACGCCGCGCGCTACCCGACTACGATTATATCTACCTCGGCGATAACGCCCGCGCCCCCTACGGCACAAGATCATTTGACATCGTCTACCGTTTTACGCTGGAGGCGGTCGAATACCTCTTTAACCGCGGATGCCCGCTGGTGATTCTTGCATGCAACACGGCTTCGGCAAAAGCGTTGCGCACAATCCAGCAGACGAATCTGCCCGAAATCGACCCGTCGCGCAGAGTTCTCGGCGTGATTCGCCCTACGGTCGAGACCATCGGCAACATCACCCACACCGGGAAGATAGGCATCTTCGGAACCCCGGGAACAGTGAAAAGCGGAAGCTACGAAATGGAGATAGCTAAACTATATCCCGATTTCAAGACCGTCACCCACGCCTGCCCCATGTGGGTGCCACTGATTGAAAATGGCGAAGCGGCAAGTCCCGGAGCCGACTATTTCGTAAAGCAGGAAGTCGACAGGCTGCTCGACAAAGAGCCTGAAATCGACACCATAATCCTCGGATGCACCCACTACCCCATTCTGATTGACAAAATCAAAGAATATGTGCCTGCCGGCATAACGGTAGTTCCTCAAGGCGAACTTGTGGGAAAAAGCCTCGCCGACTATCTTTCACGCCATCCCGAAATGGAAAGGAGATTGACAAAAGGCGGCGAATGCGTTTATCTGACAACCGAAAATGCCGAGAAATTCAACGAATCGGCAAGCATATTCCTCTCAAGCAGGGTCAACGCCGAGTCCATCACCCTTTGACACCCCCCTACCGACTAACATCTAACCAATCTATTTATATGAAACTTACCTTATCCAAACTATTGACAGTAGCGGCAATCCTCATGTCCGCTCAGCTCAATGCCGCCGACAATCCCATGAAACTGTGGTACAATCAGCCGGCATCACTCTGGGTTGAAGCGTTGCCCATCGGCAACGGAGCTGTCGGAGCGATGGTGTTCGGCGATCCGGTCAACGAACAGTTCCAGCTCAACGAAGAAACAGTGTGGGGCGGTTCGCCCTACAACAACACCAATCCTAAAGCCAAGGACTCCCTCGGCGAAATCAGGGATCTGATTTTTAAAGGCAAAAACAAAGAAGCACAGGAGTTATGCGGACCTGCGATCTGCGCGCCCAACGGCGCTAACGGAATGCCTTATCAAACTGTAGGCTCCCTCATGCTCGATTTCGACGGGACATCGGGCTACACCGAATATTATCGAGACCTCGACATCTCGAAAGCTGTCGCCACCACCCGCTTCCGTGTCGGCGACACCGAGTACACCCGCGAAGCGTTCACCTCCCTCCCCGACCGTCTACTCGTCGTGAAACTTACCGCATCGCAGAAAGGCAAAATTTCATTCACCGCCCGCTACGACACCCCCTATACCGGAACCACCTCATCGATTCCCGCGCGCAACGAGATTCTGCTCTGCGGCAAAACCGACGACCACGAAGGCATTCCCGGCAAAGTGGAGTTTGCCGCATTAACTCAGATTGATTCCAAAGGCGGAAAAATTCAAGCCGTGGGCGACAGCGCCCTGCGCGTGACAAACGCCAACGAAGTCATCATCTACGTTTCAATCGGCACCAATTTCATCAACTATCACGACATTTCAGGCGATGCGCTCGCCTCGGCGCGTGATTATCTTAAAAAAGGCAAACGCGATTACAAGAAGATGCTCGCCGACCATGAAGCTGCCTATGCCAAGCTCTTCAACCGAGTGACTCTCGATCTCGGTTCTAACGGGCAAGCGTCGAAGCCCACCGATGTGCGCGTAAAGGAATTCTCCTCAAATTTCGACCCGCAGCTCGCCGCCCTCTACTTCCAGTTTGGACGCTATCTCCTTATATGCAGCTCGCAGCCCGGCGGTCAAGCCGCCAACCTGCAAGGCATCTGGAACCATAAACTCCGCGCCCCTTGGGATGGAAAATACACCACCGACATCAATGTCGAGATGAACTACTGGCCTGCCGAGGTAACCAACTTGCCTGAAATGCACGAACCCTTCATCACCCTCGTTGAAGACGTGTCAGAGACTGGAAAAGAAGCCGCCGCTATGTATGGCTGCCGCGGCTGGACCTTGCACCATAACACCGATATCTGGCGCTCAACCGGAGCTGTCGACGGTCCGAAATACGGAGTTTGGCCCACCTGCAACGCCTGGTTCGCTCAACATCTGTGGGACCGTTATCTCTTCTCGGGCGACAAAGACTATCTCGCCTCGGTCTACCCCATGATGAAGGACGCTTGCAAGTTCTACCTCGACTTCCTCGTGCGTGAGCCCGACAACAATTGGCTTGTCGTCGCACCGTCCTATTCTCCCGAAAACGCTCCGGTAGTCGACGGAAAACGCGATTTCGTAATCGTCGCCGGCACCACGATGGACAACCAGATGGTATCTGACCTCTTCCGCAACACCATCGACGCCGCCGCAGTCATGAATGAAGATGCCGCTTTCGTCGACAGTCTCAAGACAGTGGCTGAGAATCTCGCCCCGATGCAAGTGGGACGATGGGGGCAGGTTCAGGAGTGGCTCAAGGATTGGGACAATCCGAAAGACCATCATCGCCACACGTCACACCTGTGGGGGCTATATCCGGGACGCCAGATAACCTATCGCACCCCCGTGTTGATGGAAGCCGCAAAAAAGACCCTGAACGGACGCGGAGACCACTCTACAGGATGGTCAATGGGATGGAAAGTGTGTTTCTGGGCGCGACTGCTCGACGGCGACCATGCCTACAAGCTGATTACGGAACAGATTGTTCCTACCACTGAGGAAAAAGGACAGAATGGCGGCACCTATCCCAACCTCTTCGACGCGCATCCGCCATTCCAAATCGATGGTAATTTCGGCTGCGCCGCCGGAATTGCCGAAATGCTCGTGCAGAGCCATGCGGGAGCCGTGCATCTGTTGCCTGCGCTCCCTGCTGTGTGGAGNAACGGCAAGGTTACCGGATTGCGTTGCCGCGGAGGCTTCGTTCTTGATAATCTCGCTTGGGAAAACGGCAAAGTGAAAAAAGCNGTGATATCNTCNACCAATGGCGGCACNCTCCGCCTCGCCTCGGCAACTCCGCTGAAATGCGATGCCGTAATGACGGCTGCCGACAAGACGAAAAATGTGAACAACCACCTGCTCATTCCTCAGGAAATCCGCCGCCCGTTGATAGCCCCCGAGGCTCCTGTCAATACCGAAGGCGCTACCTCTCCCGCCTACTTCTATGACATCGAGACCCTTCCCGGAGCGACCTACACATTCATTTCCGAATAAATCCATTCTCATTATACCACAAAAAAAGCGCCGCAAACTATGCGACGCTTTTTTATTACCGTTTAGTTACCGGATCGATTATTTCTTCTCCTCGCTTGCTGCTGCCGGGCGTTCAAATCCATCCTTCTTGCAACGCTCGGTCATGTGCTTGATGCGAGCCGCGGTTTCAGGATGAGAGGAGAACATCTTGGTGACATAGCTCGACTTGCCGCCGCTCTCGCCCTCCATGTTCTGGAACTTCTCAAATGCCATAACCATTCCCCACGGATTTTTACCGTTGGCTTTAAGGAAATCATAGCCGCAATCGTCAGCCTCGTTCTCCTGCTTCTGAGAGAATTTGGCGTTCACCAGCGACGATCCGAGATTTCCAAGCTGAGAGTCGGTCAATGCCGCAGCCTTACCACTTGTCGAAGCCACACCGTCCTTCAGTGCGTCGCTCAAAAGCTGGGTTTTGAAAGCGTTCTTTGAATGATGCTTCATCACGTGTCCAATCTCATGTCCAATGATTCCGAGCAGCTCATCGTCGCTCATTATGTCCATNAGCGAAGAGAACACGCGCACACTNCCGTCGGGGCAAGCGAAAGCGTTCACGTCGATCACGTCATAAACTTTGAAGTTCAATGGAATTCCGTCGGCTTCAGTAATCCCTTCGGTAAGTTTGTTCAGTCTCACGGTATAAGGATCGTTGGCATCACACACCTTGTTGTGAGTATCCATCCACTCAACTGATTCCTTCACATATTCAGCCATCTCCTTGTCAGTCAGCGTAGCAGCCTTGACAGCCTTTGAGGCTCCCTTTACGGCTCTACCGAGGTTGAACTGAGCTGATGCTGAAAAAACGGTCGACATTAATAGAATCGACAAAAAAATTTTAATTCCTTTCATAAAATAACGATATTTGCAGTCAATTTTTCCGGTGCAAAAATACAAAAAATATAGGTTTCTCAAAATATTTATCCATGGCAAAGACTATCATAGCCGCCCTTATAATCATTCTCGGTCTCGGAGCCATCATAGGGCTCTCTTCGCTCACCATGACAAGCCCCTGGTTCCCAATCGGAACAGCCGTAGCCTTTGCGGCGATAACCGGCTCAGTCCTTGCCGACAAATGGGAATGGCTGACAGGGTCGCGCCGCTTCATCCTCAACTACATCTGCCATCTCGCAGTCGTTTCAATCCTGATGGCAGCGGCATTCTACGTCGTGAACTACGCCTTTGCCGATGCCGAAAGCTCCCACACGGTAAAAGCCGTTGTCGAAAGGCGATATTCGGAAACGCGTTACAAAACCCGCCGCATACGCCGCAATGTGTATGGCAACGGCGAGCCCTACAAAGTCTACTACATGGAGCTGCGTTTTGACAACGGCATGAAAAAATCGCGACTCATTCCCCTGAGCAAGTTCAACCGGGTCAGAAAAGGCGACACCATCAACGTCAACATCGCTCAAGGCGCCTTCCACATCCCCGTCATAAAATAACCGAGTCAGCGGATATTTCCGGGTCGTGACTTGGTGTAAGTAGATAGGTTGGCAAATGGGGTGCCAGCGGACTGGGTTAGTGAATGTGGGTCAGCGGACAGGATTGGCAAGCCTGAAAGGCTTATCCCTATGGATAACCCGGCACTACGAGCGAAGC
>WFMA01000074.1 GCA_009177195.1 Bacteroidales bacterium
CAGCAGTTGATGGACGAGGGCGTAGCTCAGTTGTTCATCAATCAGTTCAACGGGCGTAAAATTATAGGCACCGTGGGGCAGCTGCAGTTTGAGGTGATACAATACCGTTTGCTTCACGAATATGGGGCTACAGTGCGTTGGGAGCCCATTTCGCTATACAAAGCTTGCTGGATTGAGAGCGACGACGCCGAGGCGCTCGAAGCGTTCAAGAAGCGTAAGCATCAGTTCATGGCTGTTGACCGTGACGGGCGCGACGTGTTCCTTGCCGATTCAAACTATGTGTTGCAGATGGCACAGAACGATTTCCCNAAAATCCGCTTCCATTTCACNAGCGAATTCTGATTNNGGTTGTNANNTAATTCTATTTTTCGGCTATTTCCTCAGCAAGTTCAATACCTGGGGGAGNAGCGGCTGTGTGCCGTCGTTCAGCAGGGTGAATACGCGNCGGTGGGGATTGGTCACGGTNATNGCCTGNGCNTNNATGCGTTGTTTNACTTCTTCNGGCGACANTCCGTTGCGTTTCACGACGCGCCTTATCCTTACNTCTTCGGGCGCGGTCACGTCCCACACCTCATCGACCATCTCGCTTATTCCGCTTTCATANATAATGGCACTTTCTACCCANAGTTTNTCNCNNGGATTCTCCTTTTGCCATTTTNAGATNTCATNCCTCACGGCTGAGTGTACGATTGAATTGAGCAAGTCGAGCTTTTTCTTGTCGCTGAATACGACCGACGCGAGCCGCCGTCGGTCAATTTGATTGTCGGGAGTGATCGCCTCCCTGCAGATACCTGACGCTATCGCTTTTTTTATTTCGTCGCTGTCGTCCATGAGTCGCTTTGCGCGGCTGTCGCTGTCATATACTTTATGACCCATGGCTGTCAGCATGCGCGACACAACCGATTTTCCGCAGCCGATTCCTCCGGCAATAGCGATTAGCGATTTCATTGCGAGGTTATTTTGCGTTCGGTGATATATTCCACGCTGTCGGGAACCGCCTCGACTGAATGGTAGGATTCTGGGAGCAGCGAAAGCGTCACCGGCAGTTTTCCCGAAGTGTTATTTGCGATATCGGCATAATCGACGTAAGCGTTGATGTCGTAAGGCTCGGAATTGTATTCGCTCATGGGAACGAGATAGGCGATTTCGATGCGTGATGGGAAGGTGTGGAGGCTTATGTCGTCAGGGAGATTTTTCGCAATTACCGGAGCCATTTGTCGGCGGGCTATGAGGGGCTCAACCGGAACCTTCACTACTATTTCCTCGGGTACGATTTTGACTCCGGGCAATGGCTTTATGGGAACCGTTATGTCGGTAGTGTCAGAAAGAGAGCTTCTGACGATGGGGAGGGTTTCTACATGGGTCAGTTCGTGGGGGAGGTCTTCAACCGAGAAGAGCCACACGGAATCGGTGTTGGTTGTCACAGGACCGTTGATTATACTGCCGAAAATGGGTTTTAAATCAGCCAGCACTTTCACTGCGACTTTTTTGCCCGGGCTGCTGGTATAACTCAAACTTATTGAGTCAGGCAGCATTGTCACCAGTTGTCCGCTGCTGCCGAAATAGTCGCGCAGCTTTGCTCCAAGGTCGGCTTTGTTCAGCAGGAACTTATTTTTGGTTTGAGAATAGTCTGCCCAGTTTATTTTTAGGGGTTTGATACCACCTATTTTGTATTTCATAAGCGCCGTGCCTTTATCGCGCACGCTTATTTTCAATGTTTCCGGAATATTTGATATTACAGTCACGCTGTCGGGAATCCCGGCGATTTCCACAGGCACTTCGATATCCTCCTGCATTTCGTTGTTGAGTGTAAGCATTAGCCAGAAGACATAGGATATCATGAGGAAAAGAAGAAACAGCAGTATCTCTTTACCACGTGCCGAGGTGACGGCATCGTGGATGGTTGACGCTAATCTTGCCCAACTTCTTTTCTGTGGCATAATTCGGAGGAGTNTGTTAGCAGTTNAAAAACGGAAAAGACTCCGTGAAGCCCCTTGACAGGATTTGCACGAAGTCTCTTATTNAAAGAAAGGATTTTAGTTGTTGCCTTCGTTCTGTTTTGCTGATTCCTGTGCGTCGGCTGCGGTCGGGAAAACCGAACCCTTGTCGATAGTGATGCGCACATTGTCGGCGATTTCAAGAACAAATGAATTTTCTTTGATGCCGCGGATTTTGCCATGAATTCCGCCGGCGGTGATCACACGGTCGCCCACGGCAAGACCTTCACGGAATTTTTTTATCTCTTTTTGCTTTTTCTGTTGCGGACGAATCATGAAGAAATAGAAGATGGCGATAAGAGCCACAATCATTATCAAGTTCATCATTCCGCCGTTGGCGGCATCCTGTAATGCCACAAGGTTGTATACCATAATAAATTCAGTTTGTCGTTAATGTTGTTGCAAATATAAGAAAGATATTTTAATCTTTGACTATAATATTTCTGTTTTTTAGCTTGGAGATGATGCTGTAGAGCATTCCGGTGATAAATATTCCGCTCTTGGCTGTTGAATAGTAATTGGCGATTTCGGTGTATTCGTTTACGGTGACCAGGGTGGGAATTGAGTCGAAGTTTATCAACTCGGCTATTGCGGTCTCAAGAATCACGATGTCCATGAACGCCAGTCGTTCAGGATCCCATGAACTGCCAACGAGACACTCGTCGATAAGCGCTCTGTACTCAGGCTGATTTCTGATTACGGCTTCAAACAGTTTCGGTCCGAATCGCAGATCTTCCTCGTCCTTATATTTAGGAGAGAGACGCACCTGGGTTCCGTTAGCGGCAGCATAAGTTTTGATTGTCTTCAACGCAAACGATCCCATTATCGCCAGGTCGTCATTCCAGTAAACTGACATTGATTCCATTGCTTCGACAAGTTCGTCGCTGTCGAGAATGATGTTTCTGAAAAGGCGTATCCACAATTCACAGTCGGCGGCAAACGATGAATCGGATGAATTCATATACTCGTTATAGGCAGGACTGTTAAGGATTTTTTCCAGCAGTCGGCGCAGCATCACGTCGTTGTCGGTCCAGTCTATGGGGTGCTCGTTTTTATATGCAACAAATCCGGTGTTTTCACGAAGCAGTTCGATGAACTTGTTTTCGACAAATTTCATGTTGGGGTTCATGTCGTCGTGAGATGGGAGGTATTTGTGCTTCGCTTCGTCGAGCTGACGGGCGCGAAGATCGGTGAGATCCACCATTAGTTGTAGCAGGCTCATGTAGAGCTCATAGCTCTTATCGAGCGATGCCGCGAGTCCTCGGTTGGCGTCAATCAGCGAGCTTCGGGTTGTCGAGTAGTCATTGAGGGTTTCGTCAAGCATTTCCAAGGCTAGATCATAGCCGACGTGAGTGAACTCGGGATTGGAATGTATGAGATTCTGGAGCTGTTCATTTCTGAGCAAAACGGTGTGGAGCAATGTTTTCCACATCGCAACCTCATCCTGGATTTCCGGAGCCTCTTTCTTGCGTTGATACTCTTTGTAGATTGACGATTCCTTGACCTCGGCNCGCAGCTTTTCGCTAAGCGGGCGCAACGAGTCGTAGAATGATTTGTGCTTCAAGGCAATTTCCTTCATGTCGTCGTCATCGACGAGCGCTTTTGCGATTGACGTTGTGTCGTGCTTTCCGCGTATTCCTATGAATTCAAAGCGGGGACGACCTTCGAAGTTTACGATGCGATATCCTGACGCGTCGACCAGTANCAATAACAAATCGCAATATAGCGAGTAGGCGTAACGCTTGTCGCGAGAATGTGATTCGGGCTCGGGGAGAGTCTTGAAATCACTACGGGTAAGCAGATACGAATAGAGCATCTGTACCACTTTCATTCTTATCAGGATTCTGTTTATCATAATTCAAAGCTCTAAAATTTCCGGCGCAAAGTTAGACATTTTGCCTCAAAGTACCATCTGAAAGGTTCAATTATTTTATTCGTTTCCGGCAAGATGGTTGAATCCTTGAGCTTTAATGGGGATCTCGGTTCCGTCGCGCGACACGAGAGCGCATCCNAAATCCTCTTTTGTGATATAGCCGATCACCTTTATGCCTGGCATTTTCTCAACTTNCTCGTGGTCGGTGAGGGGCACAGTGAACAGCAGTTCGTAGTCTTCGCCGCCGTTCATCGCCGCTGTGACCAGATTCATGCCGAGTTCCTCAGCCATGATNGCGGTCTGGTAGTCGATGGGAATTCGGTCCTCATAAACGCGGCAACCCGTGTGGCTGGCTTTGCAGATGTGTAGCAGTTCGCTTGAAAGCCCGTCGGAAACGTCCATCATCGATGTTGGCTTCACTCCGGCATCGGCNAGTTCCTTAATGATGTCTTTGCGNGCTTCAGGCTTCAACTGGCGCTCTACGAGATATTCTTTNCCTTCAAATTTGGGATGGAAATCTTTCACTCCGACCGAAGCGGCCTTTTCGCGTTCGAGCAGCTGGAGCCCCATGTAGGCGGCTCCGAGGTCGCCGCTCACGCAGATGAGGTCGGTGTCTTTCGCTCCNTCGCGATAAACGATTTTATCTTTTGGCGCCGTGCCGATACAAGTGATTGAAATCACCAGTCCTTGACGGGATGCTGTAGTGTCGCCTCCCACGAGATCCACCCCATAAACCTGACATGCGTGGCGTATGCCGGCATAGAGCATTTCCATGTGCTCGACAGTGAAGCGTTTTGAAATTCCGAGAGAAACCGTGATTTGCCGCGGGGTGCCGTTCATGGCATACACGTCGCTGAAATTTACTACAGCCGATTTGTAGCCGAGATGCTGCAACGGCACGTAGGTTAAATCGAAATGCACCCCTTCAAGCAGCATGTCGGTTGTGACGAGAACCTGTTCGTCGCCTGCGTCAATCACGGCTGCGTCGTCACCAACCCCTTTCAATGTCTGCGAGTTGACAGGCGATATTCCGTCAGTGAGACGGTGAATTAGTCCGAATTCACCTAATTCAGCGATTTCGGTTTGTTTTTCTTCATTCATAGTGATTATTCTTCAAAGCGGTTTACAAGTTCGGTCATGATTTTCATCATTTGAGGCTGCGCTTTCTGCGCCGCCTTCTGCACCTCTTCGTGCGACACTTCCTCTACGATACCTTCAATTCCGAGGTCGGTGATAACCGATACTCCGAAAACTTCCATGCCGCTGTGACGGGCAACGATAACTTCAGGAACTGTCGACATTCCCACGGCGTCGCCTCCTATGATATGGAAATACTTGTATTCGGCGGGGGTTTCAAATGTTGGTCCCTGAGTGCCAACATACACTCCATGCATTACTCTGATTCCCTTTTCAGCGGCAATCTCGGTCGCATGCCTTATGAGACGTTTTGAATAAGCTTCGCTCATGTCGGGGAAGCGCGGACCAAGTTCATTGTAGTTTTTGCCGCGCAGCGGATGTTCCGGGAAGAGATTGATGTGGTCGGTGATAATCATTATGTCGCCGATCACAAACTCCGGATTCATGCCTCCGGCAGCGTTGCTGACAAACAGGGTCTTTATCCCGAGAGCTTTCATGATGCGGATGGGGAATGTCACGGTTTTCATGTCATATCCTTCGTAAAAATGGAATCTGCCCTGCATTGCCATTACGCGCTTATTTCCAAGCTTTCCGAAAATAAGATTGCCCGAATGCCCCTCTACGGTCGATAACGGGAAATTGGGAATTTCGGAGTAGGGGATATATTGCTTATCTTCGATGTGGTCGACGAGAGCGCCTAAACCTGTGCCCAGAATGATTGCTGTCTTAGGCATGTCAGCGACTTTCGAACGTATATACTCGGCTGTTTGGTTGATTTTGTCTATCATAAGTTGTGAGAATTTTTGTATGGTAATAACAATTTACGGTTGGCTGTTGTTTTGTCACATTTCGCCTCTTGGACGTTTCAGCAACTTTCTCAACTCCCGGTCGAACGAGTCGGAGTCAAGCGGCATTTTATGAGGCAGGATGTCAACTTTTATGGGGAGATAGAATGTTGACGATTTTAATTCTTTTGGATAATTTTTGCTGTTTGCGAGCCTAACGGAGTCTTTTTCGGTCGTGATTATGTATTTGTTGACTCCCGGCATCTTGTTGAATTTCCGTTTTATTTCTTCAAAATCACGTTTTGTGAAATGATGATGGTCAGGGAAACGGAGCTCTTCCACTTTCATGTTGTGGGATTTCAGGTAGCGCAACAGGGGTGCCGGATTCGCTATCCCGGTCACGGCAAGAACGGAGTCATCACGAGTCATGGTGGCGATGTTGGGCATATAGCACACTTCGCCGGGAAAAACGCTAACAAGATTGCCATAGGCGTAGCGGGAGAAAAAGACTTTCTGATAGGCAAACAGTCCGAGATGCTCATAGATTAGGCGCACATCAACGGGACGCACGTCATCGGGGCATTTCGTGACAATCACCATGTCGGTGCGGAGAATTGAACGCTGAGGTTCGCGCAATCTTCCCAGGGGCAGAAGCTCATCGTTGTAGATGGGGCGGTTCCATTCCATCAAGACTATTGAAGTGGAAGGCTTCACATAGCGATGCTGGAATGCGTCGTCAAGAACAATAAGGTCAATCTTCGGGTCCATGCGAAGCAGTTCCTTTATGCCTTTCACCCTTTTTTCGCACACGGCTACTCGAACGTCATTGCCGAATTTCTGAAATATCTGATAAGGTTCATCCCCGATTTCCCAGGGTGTGGATTTTTTTGANGCGAGGATAAACCCCTTGGTTTTGCGACGGTAGCCGCGGCTCAAAACACCGATGTGATATTCGTTTTTAAGAGTTTCTACAATGTATTCTGTGTGGGGCGTTTTGCCTGTTCCGCCCACCGACAGGTTCCCGATCGCAAGAACTGGAATGTCAAACGAGCGCTGTTTAAAAATGCCCCANTCAAAGAACTGGTTGCGCAAATAGATAATCGCACCGTATATCACAGATAACGGTTTTAACAACAGTGTGTCCAGAATCTTATTGTGGCGCATCGGTATAGCGAGTTTTTGTTATTCGATCACGATTTCAGGCATACGACACTGGACATGCTCCATTTCGCTGATTTTTTTGACCGCATCATAGTAAGGAGCTGCGGCTCCGAGCTCTTTTTTAATGAGCGATTGCTTGATTGACGCGCCTCCGTCGAGGATTTCTTCCCACCATTCTTTGTTGTTGCGCGGATACTCCACGAGTTCATATTTGAGATATCCGTTGGCGAGCGCGAGGTCTTCGATGCACTTGTCGAGATTACCGAGCTCGTCAACAAGTCCTATGCGTTGTGCTGTCACGCCGTCCCACACTCTTCCTTCGGCGATGGCTTTTATCGAATCGACTGAAAGATGTCGTCCTTCAGCGCATCGGGAAGTGAATGTGTCATATCCGCGATCGATCATTTTTTGCATCGCCGCGCGCTGGAACGGAGTCATCGGATTCACGATTCCTATATTTGCATTGGGGTTGGTCATGATATCTGCAGTAGTGATGCCGAGCTTATCGTTAAGGAATCCCTTTATTGAAGGAATGAGTCCGAAGATACCTATTGAACCGGTGATTGTCACCGGCTGGCAATAAATCTTGTCGGCGCCGCATGAGATATAATAACCTCCCGATGCCGCTACATCACCCATTGACACGTAGAACGGTTTTCCGGTTGCTTTGAACTGTTCCAGAGCTTCCCATATTTGTTCCGATGCGAAAGCGCTGCCGCCTCCCGAATTTACTCTTAGTACGAGGGCGTCTATTTTTTTGTCATTGGCAAGCTCAAGGATGAGCGGTGCCATTTTGTTGCCTACTATGCCATCGTTGCCGTTGTCGACGATATCGCCGGTGGCATAGAGGACGGCGATTTTAGTTGACGATTTCTTGTCCTTAACTGTGGCAGCGTATTCAGAAGGAGATACGAGTTTTAATTTTTCGTCTTTTTTGCGGTTGGTCTGTTCTTTCATCCACTCTTCGGCTTCATGACGATAGCGCAGGGATGTTGCTACTTTCATTTGCGGGAATAACAACGGGTCGCAGGTGGCGATAATAGAATCAGCCCACGAATTGACGGTTTCGCGGCTCACGCTGCGCGCAGCGGCGATATTCTCTGAGAGATAGTCCCAGATGGGGGTGATATAGCTTTTTATCTGCTCGCGGTTGGCTTCGCTCGGTTCAGTAAGGATGAATGGCTCGACGGCGCTTTTGTAGGTGCCGACTTTGATCACCTGAACGTCGATGTCGAGTTTGTCAAGAAGTCCTTTGAAGAATGTGAGCGAGCCCCCTANTCCATGTATATCTATCATGCCCACGGGATTTACCCATAGGCTGTCGGCGGCGGTTGCGATAAAGTAGTCCGATTGCGAATAGGCGTCACTGTAGGCTACTACCCATTTCCCTGATTCTTTAAAGTCTTCAAGCGCTTCGCGGATGTAGGCTACGCTTGCTGTTCCGCCGACACCTCCGTTGCAGTCAATGAAGATTCCATCAATTTTGGAATCGTCCTTTGCGTTGCGAATAGATTTTACGATGTCTTTTAATGAAAGCTGGTCTTCTCCTACTCCATAGAGGCGGTCCATTATGCTCCTTCCTTCGAGGCGTTCTTCAATCGTCCCGTTTAAGTCGAGATGCAGGATTGAGTGGGATGAAATGGTCGGTTCATTTGATGACATGCCTGCCGCCATCATCATGATTGCCATGAGGATAGATCCGATTATGGCTATTATTGCCGTTATCCAAATNCCNGCGATGGTCGCAAGNACGTAGGNGAAAAACTGTTTCATTGTCTTATATTATCGGTGTTATAAAATTCATTTCAAGGAGCCCGGATAGCTCTAAAAACTTCTATGCAACACAAAAATAATACAATCCAATGACTAACGCAAAAAATAATTAAAAAAACATAATATGAAACGTAATTCTATCCCTGAATAAAGCGGGGACTGCTTGCCAATCGCCCTTTTGGGACAGGTGCCGGGTCTATTTGACTCTTGATGGATTTTGGGCGATGAATTCTTTCCATGAACGGGGTCCTTTGGCGATTGCAGGCTTCGAGGATTCGTAGAAATGACACAGCGCGGCGCCAAGCGCGTCGGTTGCGTCGAGTTCGGGAAGAATGTTTTCTTTCGGAATGTTGAGGATTCTTTTCAACATTTCCTGTACCTGCTCTTTGGCGGCGGCTCCATTGCCTGTTATCGCCATCTTGATTTTCCTCGGTTCATATTCCGCAATGGGGATGTCGCGGCTTATCGCAGCCGCTATTGCTACGCCTTGCGCTCTGCCGAGCTTCAGCATAGACTGCACGTTCTTTCCGAAAAACGGCGCTTCTATCGCCATTTCGTCAGGCAAATACTGCTCGATGACTCCCGTGACGCGGCTGAATATGTGTCCAAGTCGCTTGTAGTGGGAGTCCATGCTGCTGAGCTTTATGACTCCCATTGCAATCATTGACGGCTTGCCGCGCTTTATTCCGAGGATTCCGTACCCCATGACATTAGTACCGGGATCCACACCGATGATGATGCGGTCCCAGTCCTTTACTGCCTCATTTCGCTCCATTTTTGTAGCGGGTGTCACACTTCCTCCATCAAAGTGGTGAAATGCAGGGCTTTTTGCCCCCATTTTTTTGCCGCCGAATCGAGAAGAACGGGTTGATAGGTGTCAATCCATTCTACAAGACGGTCGCTGTTGTCACATCGGAACTGCACTGCGAAATTCACCGTGTTGTCCTCAGATGGCGCCAATATGCGCATCACCATTTCGTCGCGCATTGAACAGTCCCGGCATGCGGTTTCGAGATATACGCTTTTTACCCATTCAATGAATTCATTGACAATAGGTTCTTCTACACAAAAAGTGGTGTTGACGACCATCAGATATTCTCCAATAATGCTGCGGCAACAATGGCGCCGATATATATAATGTAACCGACGATTCCAACGATGAATCCTATCACAGTCCATTTCTTTGCCGCTGCTGAAGCGAGACGTGCTTCGTCAAATCTTCCCGATTGCCACAAGCTGCTGACATTTGACGATTTCACTATGCCCACGATTCCGAAAGGCAGGCAGCAGAAGAGTGTCACCAGGATTGACTCTACAAGCCATGTCTTCGGCGGANNTNCGGTTGTGTNGTTAGGCTGCNGAGGAGCCTGGGCGTATTGAGGAGCGATAGGGGGGCATGGAGGCTCGGGGCAACCGGCGGGTTGGGGTTGCTGCGGAACCTCAGGCATTGAACCTGAAAAAGAGGTATTGTTAGAATATAATACGGCACGAATCTCTTCAATTGACTCGGCGGGAGCCCAATCTTTCATGCCTTCAGCCCAAACGAGGTCTGAGCCTTTGATGCCTCGTGCCATGAGATGTTCTACTTCAAATGGACCTAAGGGTTTCTGATTTTCTACGATGTAAAATTTCATATTACTATTGTTTTTGTTTTAATTTTCTCTGATGTTTAAAAAATCGGGGAATAAACCCCATATGTCGCCATAGTGTGGGGAAGAATCCATAATAATAGGACATTATTCGGAATCGTTCCCACAATGACTTCCGGCGGTGTCGGGTGGTCTCTCCCTCGACAAGATAGTCAATAAGGACCTCGGGAATATAACAGTTTCTGCGCGAGCGCTGAAGGCATCTTATGCACCAATCATAATCAGCCGAATATCGGTACTCGAGATTGTATAACTGCGCAAGTTTTCTGTTTACGATAAACGCCTGATGGCACACAGTCATTCCATTGGCGAAACTCTTAACCGTCAAAGTTNCGGGTGCGGTTAAATGCCTTGGCGCTATGAATTGTCCCGAACTGTCAACGAGGTCAGTCTGTCCGTAAACAATCCCGGGATAGTCGGCATCCATGATTGCGCGGGCTATAGTTTCAAGGGTGTCAGTGCTATGGAATGAATCCCCGGCATTGAGGAATATCAGATAGTCCCCTTTGGCTATTGCCATCGCACGGTTCATGGCGTCATATATCCCCTTGTCGGGCTTGGAGTGTATTATAGCTTCCGGAATGGCGGCATCTATTGCGATTTTGAGGGTTTTGTCGGATGAGTCGCCGTCCATAACTATATATTCGAACAAACGGCATGATTGCTCCGCCACGCTTTTGAGCGTGGTCGGCAGGGTTGCCTGCGCGTTATAGGTGACGGTTATGATCGAGAATAGTGGTGCCATCTGAAAATCCGGTGCTATTATGAAGCAAATATAAGGATTTTTTGTTAAATTTCAAAAAAGAAGATGGATGTATATTGAAACTGCTGAGGAGATAAGTGAGATTGGGAAAATTTCAGTATCTTTGCGGGCAGTTATAATGACAATTACTAAATATAAAAAGCAATTGCTATGATCCGTATTTTTTCGGTTATTCTAACATTGTTGGCGGCATTTGGAGGTGTTGTCAACGGTCAGTTCATGCAGCCTGTTTCATGGGAAGTGTCGTCGCAGATGACAGATGATTCTCATGGGGTTGTAGTGATGAAAGCCTCTATTGAAAATGGCTGGCACATGTACAGTCATGAACTTGACCCCAGCGCGGGTCCGTCCCCGTTGCAGGTTAAGTGGGACAAACTTGAGGGAGTGGAATTGAACGGCGCTTTAAAATCCGATAAAAAACCTCATGTCCAGTTTGACTCGATGTTTAATGCCGAATTGAGTTGGTGGACTGGAACAGTCGTTGTTTCTCAGGAATTTACGGCGACAGCCAAGAATTTTGCTATTGAGGGTACAATACGCTACTCAGCATGTGACGATGAAAATTGTATCCCTCCCACTAAGGAAACTTTTTCTTTGACNGGCACCGCAAACGCAGTTGCGTCAAGCGATCAGGCGGGAGATGTCCTTGCTGATACCGCTTCGGTCGACAGTCTTGTGTCGGCGATTGTGGATAGCGAAATGGCAAAAAGCGAGTCGGATTCAGCCGCGCTCGACAACCTGTGGGCGCCTGTCGATTTTTCAAATGCCGACAGTTCGGAGTCAGAGAATGCTACTTCACTGCTCTATATCTTCATAACTTGCTTTATTGGCGGTTTTGTAGCTTTGCTCACCCCGTGTGTGTGGCCTATGATCCCGCTCACTGTCAGCTTTTTCTTGAAGAAAGGCAAATCACGTGCGAAATCAGTTGCCGATGCGTTTATTTACGGAGCTTCTATAATTGTGATTTATCTTCTTCTCGGGCTTCTTATTACGGCAATCTTCGGCGCAAGTTCATTGAATGCGATGTCGACCAGCGCTGTTTGCAATATCATTTTCTTCCTCCTGTTGGTTGTGTTTGCCGTGTCGTTCTTCGGAGCGTTTGATATTAAACTCCCGTCTTCGTGGGCAAACAAGATGGATAGCACTGCGGAAAAGACCACAGGATTGCTGAGCATATTTTTCATGGCGTTCACGTTGACGCTGGTTTCCTTCTCATGTACCGGTCCCATTATAGGCACTCTGCTCGTTGAAGCAGCCAGCACCGGCGACAAGTTTGGTCCTGCGATAGGAATGTTTGGCTTCTCACTGGCTCTGGCAATACCGTTCTGCCTTTTTGCCATGTTCCCGTCGTGGTTGCAGAGCGCTCCTCGCTCGGGCGGTTGGATGAACACGGTGAAGGTCGTTCTCGGTTTCATCGAGCTTGCATTGTCGCTGAAGTTTCTTTCAGTTGCCGATCTCGCCTATGGCTGGCACATTCTTGACCGTGAGGCGTTCCTTGCGTTGTGGATTGTGATTTTCGCCCTTTTGGGATGCTATCTTTTGGGTAAGTTCAATTTNGCTCATTACGGACCCGCCGACAGCAGCATAGGGACAGTGAGATTTTTCTTGGCGATGATTTCATTCTCGTTCACTGTCTATCTTGTCCCCGGACTATGGGGCGCTCCGCTGAAAGGAGTGAGCGCTTTCGTTCCCCCGCTGTTCACCCAGGATTTCAATCTTTATGGAAATGAACTCAAGGAGTATAATGACTATGAAGAGGGAATGCGCGCCGCTAAGGCTGAGGGGAAACCTGTGTTGATCGACTTCTCGGGCTACGGTTGTGTCAATTGCCGTAAAATGGAGGGCGCGGTGCTTGATGAAGCGAATGTCCATAACATGATTGAGAANAACTTTGTNGTTATAAAGCTCATGGTGGANGAAAAGAAATCCCTCCCTGAACCGATGGAAGTNATGGAAAATGGCAAGAAAGTCAAACTCGACACCTACGGTGATCGCTGGAGCTACTTGCAGAGATATAAATTCCAGGCTAATGCTCAGCCCTATTACGTGATTCTCAATAACAACGGCGAACTTTTGTCGGGTCCGTTCTCTTACGATGAAAATATTCCCAAGTTCACCCAGTTCCTTGAAAAGGGTATTGATGGTTATCAACGGTAGGAATGGTTGAGCTTACTAACCGCGTCAGGAAGCTGGTGGCGTCGCTTGACGATGCCAAAGCCCGGCGAGAAAACGGAATGTTTGTTGCCGAGGGCACGAAATGTGTCCTCGACACTGTTGATCATTTTGATTGCGTTTGGCTTTTTGCTACGGCAAAATGGCTTGAGTCTCATCGTCTTGCGCTGGGCGAGGATAAGATTTGTCAAGTGACGCGCGGCGATCTTGAAAGGATGAGCCATTTTTCAACCGCTCCTGAAGTGATGGCGGTGTACCGTATTCCCGCCGAGTCTCGCAAGCCGGCTGCCGATTCGTTGCTGCTTGCTCTCGACCGGATTCAGGATCCGGGTAATTTGGGGACGATCATACGCATCGCTGATTGGTTCGGCATCAATGACATTCTTTGTTCCGCGGGGACTGCCGATGTGTATAATCCCAAAGTGGTGCAGGCGACGATGGGCGCTATTTCCCGTGTNAGGATCCATTANGTNAATCTTCCCGANTATCTGTCAAGAACNGATGTGCCGGTTTATGGCACATTNCTTGAAGGGNATAATATTTTNACNTCTTCGTTATCTNCTTCCGGAATAATCGTGATGGGAAATGAAGGGCAGGGGATATCGCCTGAGGTGGAGAAATATGTCACATCAAGGCTGACGATTCCATCCTATCCCGCCGGGGTGCCGACAAGCGAGTCGCTCAATGTCGGAATGGCTACATCTATAGTTGTGGCGGAGTTTCGCCGCCGCCAATTTTAAGCAATCGAAATTCTCCAAAAAATCAGTATGGCAAAGCTCGATAAAACAGTGTGGTTTTGTAATAATTGTGGAACGGAATCTTCAAAGTGGGTGGGACGTTGTCCCGGATGCGGAGAATGGAACACCATGATCGAAGAGAAAGTGCGTCCGCGCAAGGACCGCGTTTCAGCGCCGTTAAGAGGGCAGGAAAGCGTGGTGCGTCCTATTTCGCAAATCGAAACCCGTGACGAGCAACGCATCCACATGCCCAGCGAAGAGCTTAACCGAGTGCTTGGCGGCGGTCTTGTCGCCGGGTCGCTTGTGTTGATAGGCGGCGAACCCGGAATAGGCAAGTCCACGCTTGTGCTCCAGAACATATTGTCGATAAGAGCTAAAAGAATCCTGTATATATCGGGCGAGGAGAGCGCCAGCCAGTTGAAGATGCGTGCCGACAGAATAGGGCGGCTCAGTGACAATTGCTTCATTGTTTGTGAGACATCGATGGATTCCATCATGGATCATATAAGGGAGGTGAAACCTGAGATAGTGGTGGTCGACTCTATTCAAACTATTGCCTCCGACAGCATCGAGTCGGCGGCGGGCAGTGTTAGCCAGGTGCGTGAGTGTTCCGCCCAGCTGTTGCGTTACGCCAAGTCGTCGGGCACGCCTGTCATTTTAATTGGACACATAAACAAAGAAGGATCTATTGCCGGTCCGAAAGTGTTGGAACATATCGTTGATGCTGTGTTGCAGTTTGAAGGCGACGGGCATTATATGTACAGGATTCTGCGATCTATAAAAAACCGCTTCGGCTCCACTTCCGAGTTGGGAATCTACGAGATGGTTCAGCGCGGATTGAGAGAGGTGAGCAATCCGTCGGAACTTCTTCTGTCGCAGCATGGCGATGAGGATCTTTCGGGAGTGGCTGTCGGGGTTACTCTTGAAGGGATACGTCCGTTTCTTATCGAAGTTCAGGCATTGGTGTCGACCGCGGCCTATGGCACTCCGCAGCGGTCAGTGACAGGATTTGACGGCAAAAGGATGAATATGCTCCTTGCCGTGCTTGAGAAGAGAGTAGGATTTAAACTGGCTCAAAAGGATGTGTTCCTGAATATAGCCGGTGGATTGAAAGTTAACGATCCCGCCTTGGATCTGGCTGTTATCTGTGCCATCCTGTCGTCAAATGTCGACATGGCTATCGCCCGTGATGTGTGCATGTCGGGCGAGGTGGGGCTCTCGGGCGAGATTCGTCCAATAACGCGTATTGAGCAGCGCGTACTTGAGGCTGAGAAACTTGGTTTTTCAAAAATTTTGATTCCTAAAAACAATCTGAAGGGTTTCGATTCTTCTCGGTTGAAGATCGAGATAGTTGAAGTCGCTAAGGTTGAAGAAGCGTTCAGGGCGTTGTTTGGTTGATGGCAGCCGCCATTTTCTTACGGTGTTGCTCGTCGGGCGATTTGGGTTTTAGGATTTTTTCCCTATCTTTGTAAAAGAATCGTTTTGTAAAATGACTGAAGATGCATTGAAAGCTGTGGATTTCCTGCAGCATGGAAAAATAATTCTATATCCTACTGACACGGTGTGGGGTATAGGGTGTGATGCTACCGATGACGATGCAGTAAGACGTATTTACGCTTTGAAACGCCGCAGTGATTCAAAATCAATGCTTGTTTTGGTCGATTCTATCGAAATGTTGTCACGTTACGTGGACAAGGTTTCTGCTGAGGTGATTGACCTTATCGAAAATTCTGACCGCCCCACAACTGTGATATTGCCGGGAGCGAAAGGACTCGCTCCATCGCTGGCAGCGCCTGATGGCAGCGTGGGATTCAGGGTGAGCCGTGACAATTTCTCAGCCGGGATTTGCCGATTGCTGGGCAAGCCGCTCGTTTCGACATCGGCTAATATCAGCGGGATGCCGGCGGCGCGCAATTTCAACGAAATTTCCCGGGAAATCATTTCAGGCGCTGACTATGCTTGCTTTACACGGCGTGATGATGAGACTGAGCGCGCGCCGTCGCGCATAGTCAAGATTGAGTCAGATAATACCATAACAGTTATAAGAGATTGACACTTACTGCGCGACAACGGCTCATGTACATTGCGGGCGACTTTTTGTCGACCAATCTCGCTGTGTGCCTTTTCTCTATTGCCCGCTTTTATATAGATGAGTCAACTTATTATTTTCTCTCATTGCGGAGCTATCTGTTGCATAAGCCTGTGATGGAGGAGCAGCTGCTGTTTCCGCTCGGAATGCTCTTCATCTACTGGTTGTCGGGTTACTATAACAGGGTGTTTATGAAATCACGGTTGCAGGAGCTTGAACGCACCGTTTCCAATTGTTTTGTGGGGACCGCTGTGTTTTTCTTTATTGCGCTGATCAACGACTTGCAGCCCGACAGGCTTAGATCCTATTTGTTGATGTTGTCATTGTTCGGATTTCTTTTTATATGCGTCTATCCCGTGCGTCGATTGGTTTCACGCGTTGGAAGGAAACGTGTAGAGAAGGGGCGATGGGCAGTAAATACCATTGTCGTGGGATGTGGACGTTCCGCAAAGGAGATTGCCAAGCGCGTTGAGAGCCGGCGCATGGTGATGGGCTATCGGATTGTGGGCTATCTTAAGACTGACATGGATGCGGAGACTCCAAGCGACGATCTTCCCGTGTTCAGTTTTGACGAGCTGGATGAGGTGATTCGCAGCTATGATGTAAAAGCGTTTGTCCTGGCTGTGGACCAAAAGGATCCCGAAGTCATGCGCGGGCTTATAAACCGGTTGCTCCCAACNGGCTGCTCGGTTATGATATCGCCCGATACCTACGAAATGTTGACTACGCGCATNAGAACATCGAATGTGTCNGGTGAGCCGCTTGTCGATTTNTCTTCATCAAACATTTCTGAAAGCATGTNGAACATTNAGCGNGTTTTCGACGTGTTTTTCTCGATTGTCGGCTTGATTATTTCCGCTCCTGTTATAGGGGTGTTGGCAATCTGCATTAAACGGGATTCTCCGGGACCGGTCATATACAAGCAAGAGAGAATAGGACGGCATAAAAAGCCTTTTTATATGTATAAACTTCGCTCGATGGTGGCTGATGCGGAGACTGACGGTCCTACACTTTCGGTAGCCAACGATCCTCGCATCACCCGCATCGGATCGGTGATGCGCAAATACCGCCTCGACGAGCTCCCTCAGTTCTGGAATGTGCTGCGTGGCGACATGTCGTTTGTCGGTCCGCGACCCGAGCGTGAATTTTACGTGAAGTTGCTCTATGAGCGTATTCCGGCTTATGCGTTGGTTCAGCAGGTCAAGCCCGGTCTCACATCGTGGGGAATGGTCAAGTATGGTTATGCGTCGAATGTCGATGAGATGATCGAGCGTCTTCGATATGACTTGATATATCTTGATAATGTCTCGATTGGAGTCGACATAAAAATTCTTATCTACACATTAAAAACCGTATTAACCGGCAAAGGAATATGATGACTAAATTAGGTAAAGCTAAATTATATGCCTCCAAATGTTTTTACGCTATGCTTTCGTGGCGTGAAAAGCATATAAAGGAGAAGAATCTCATACTGATTCTTGCTCTGATCACCGGTATCATTTGCGGTTTTGCGGCGTTGGCTTTCAAGTGGATGATTCATTTTATCGCAAGCACGCTGTTGCTGAATATTGATATCACGAGCGGTAACTACCTCTACCTGCTTTATCCGCTTATAGGTATTTTGATTGTCAGTTTGTATGTGAAATATGTGGTAAAGGACAACATTTCTCACGGAGTGACAAGGGTGCTATATGCTATTTCGCAGAATAAAAGCCGCTTGAAACCCCACAATTGCTACACAAGTGTTGTCGCTTCGTCGATCACCATAGGCTTCGGCGGATCTGTCGGAGCCGAGGGGCCTATTGTTGCTACCGGAGCGGCGATTGGCTCTAATCTCGGTCAGGCGTTCAGGCTTTCCCCGCGGTTGTTGATGATTCTTGTGGGATGTGGCGCAGCCGCCGGTATATCCGGAATTTTTAAAGCGCCGCTTGCGGGAGCGCTCTTTACCCTTGAAGTGCTTATGCTTGACCTTACGACTGTGTCAGTCATGCCGCTGCTCATTGCTTCGATTTCGGCGGCAACGGTGGCTTACGTGTTCACAGGCTATGAGACCCAGTTCTTTTTCGCGCAAAGCGATGTCTTTGTAGCCGGGCGCATTCCTTATGTGATAGCGCTGGGAGTTCTGTGTGGATTTGTGTCGCTGTATTTTATACGTGTCATAAATTTTATGGAGGGTTTCTATTCCAAGATTAAGAACACGTGGATTAAAGCGTCGATCGGTGGAGCTATTCTCGCTGGGCTTATATTCTTTTTCCCTCCGCTTTACGGCGAGGGTTATGAAGTGATAACCGCAATGCTCAACGGTGATCCCGGAGCAGCCGTAGACGGTTCAATCTTCTATGGTGATCGAAATAATTCCTGGTTCATCATTCTGTATGTCGGAGGGCTGTGTCTCACAAAGGCTTTTGCGACATCCTCAACCAATGGAGCAGGAGGAGTGGGAGGAACTTTCGCCCCGTCATTGTATCTTGGGTGTATGCTCGGATTCTTTTTCTCCTATCTGTTGAACCATCTTGGGTTCGGAATAGATCTGTCGGTTAAGAATTTCGCTCTTCTGGGAATGGGCGGTGTAATGTCGGGGGTTATGCATGCTCCATTGATGGCAATCTTCCTAACGGCTGAATTGACGGGCGGCTATAACCTGTTCCTTCCGTTGCTCATAGTTTCGATTATATCCTATGGCACGATAAAAATATTCGAGCCTTACAGCATTTACGCTATCCGATTGGCGAAACGAGGAGAACTGTTGACTCACCACAAGGACAAATCGGTATTGCGCCTGTTGAAAATAAACAGTGTGATAGAGGATGATTTCATGAAGGTCACTCCCGAGATGAGCCTGAAACAGATGGTGGAGGTTATCTCTCAATCTAACCGCAACCTTTTCCCGGTTGTGGACAGCGATGGAATGCTCACCGGAGTGGTGTTGCTTGACGATATCCGTAACATCATGTTCCGCCCCGACCTTTATAAGAGAATGTTCGTCAATAAGTTTATGACCGCTCCCCCGGCGAAAATCGAGATTGGCGACACAATGGAAAACGTGATGAAAACTTTTGACCGCACAGGAGCATGGAACTTGCCGGTGGTTGAGCATGGCAAGTATGTGGGCTTTGTTTCAAAGTCCAAGATATTCAACTCCTACAGGCGCGTGCTGCGTCACTATTCCGAGGATTAAGTCGGCGTTTCTGTATTGTTTGGAAAAATTTTGAATATTGTTGTTACAAATGAATCTTCTCTGCGTTCTAAAGGTAAAAGGTCAAAGAGAAGCAGTGGAAGACAATATTCTTACAAAGACATTCCAGCAGTTGCGCTACAAGCTTCAGCGTCTTGCCGGCTCGATACTGGGCGATGATTATGAGGCTGAGGATGCTCTTCATGACGCATTTTGCCGACTGTGGACATCTTACAGGAATATTGACAGTGAGGCTGATGCCCGGAAACTTTCCTACACTCTTGTCTACAACACCGCCATTGATCGCACTCGCCGCCTGAAAACTCACGGGGGGAAACGGGTAGAGTTGACGGGCGATATCAAGGAAGAAGAGTCTTCGTTTCAAGATGAGGTCTATGATGCTGTTGTAGCGCTTGCTGAAAAGAATCTTAACGAGAAGCAGCTTGCTGTCTTCCGGCTTCACGACCTGGAAAATCAAGGCTATGCTGAGGTTGCCTCGTCTCTTGGCATGACACAAGAGAATGTGAGGATGACGTTAAGCCGCGCACGAAAAATTATTAGAGAACTTTACCGACAGCAGCTATGAAAAAAGAAAACAGGCAAATATCATTTAGCTCCTTGCCGGAGTTGCTTGTGGCAATTGAACTTTATTTCGATTGTCGGCTGAGTGATGATGATGAGCAAAGATTGCGCCGCGCAATCACGGTCACTAAGGTCAATCATCCGGCGATTGATGAGGCAAGAGCTGTGATGGGGCTAAGAAAACCGATGAAGCGCGCAATTGTGGCGAGCCGGGTAATGCGGCCCGTTAATATTGCAGCTTCGGTCGCTCTGCTGATTGCCGGAGGCGTCGGTTTGTCCCAATATTTTTCTCATTCTTCTTTTGAAGGCAAGTCGATTGCCTATATAAATGGAGTCAAGGTGACGGATAGGGATGAGGTTATGCGGCTTTTCAACGAAAATTTGTCAATAATGGGTTACGATATTGAGGAGATGGACAGCCGGTTTGACAAGATGCTCGGAGCCGAATAGATTGTAAAATAAACATTACCAGAATATGAGAAGAGTGTCATTACTAATGCTTCTTGCTATATTTGCGATGGCGTTACAGGCAAGGACAGGGTTGAATGTCGATAAAATTTTTGACGGAGGATATGAAAAGGATTCAAAAGTCGAAATAATGATGATGAGCGGAAATATGCCGCTCAACGGCGTCACTTTAATGCAGCTCTTTAAAGGTCCCGCTAAGAAATATGCGTCAAAAATCACCCCGCTGTTGAAAATTGACGGTGCTGATGCTATTGAGCAGAAGGTAACGTATGACGGAGGTAAACTTCACTATGCGTTCTATACCTTGCCGCCGAAGGTTGTCAAAGGGCGTAAAGTGAATCGCTATCTGTGTTATCTTGACGGACCGAAACAAGCGTTGAGCAGTGTAATGCTTCTCTATATGGAGGGTGAGTTATCGGCGTGGGCAGCTAACAGATTGTTCAAATCAATGTAATTTTTGAAAATGAAAAGGGTATTAATCATAGTGTCGTTAATGGCTTTCTTTGTTCAAATAGCCCGCTGCGTAGAAATAGATATAAACACGGAAAAATTGGACACTCTTCTCATGGCGCAGAAAGCTGATGAGATAGACGTATATTTTTCTTTGACCTCTGTCGATGTGCTCGTTGAGAATGTTAATGGAAATGGGAATATATTCGTCTTCAAGGACGAAACGCCTAAGGCTTTGAGCCATAATGTGTCTAATCATATAACTTGCGAGCGCGTGTCAGATATACTGGTGGTTTCCAAGCCGGTTGAAGATGGTAAAATTGTATTGGAAGTGTCATTTAAAACTCCGTCTAATCGAAATGAAATAGTCAGAGTGTCGAATCCATTTAAGATTGGCAATGGAAAATATGTAATTTATTATGGGAAGGACGATGGTATTGGATTAAGGAAAAGCTCCTTCCCAAGAAAACCATCCCATTGGGATCATCAGTAAGTTGAAGAAAGATAGTAGCCGCATGATAAAGGCTTATTACATAGATATGAAATAGTTATAATTTCAGGAATCGGGATTTGATGGCAATCTGTCCCGATTCCTGCTTTTATTTTGTAAATTTGCGCAATTAATGGGTCAGTAGAAAATCAGTGGGGATATTTTTGGGTCAGTAGATATTTCCGGTTGGCGAGCCTGAAAGGCTCACCCTATGGATTTCCGGGTAGAGTGAGCGAAACGCTCCCTATTGCGACAATCCTCCCTAAACGTACTGATCGCGTGCGATGTCACCCAGGTCCACGAGCCTGAAAGGCTCACCCCTACGGATAACCCGGCACTACGAGCGAAGCGAGGTGTGCCGGGATCACCGCCCCCCTTACTGCACTCTGCAAAGAGTGCCCCCTAAACCCACAAGGGAGAAAAACCGAACCCGAAGGGTTCATCCCTCGATAGCCGTGGGTGAAGCCCGCAGGGCGGAACCCACGGAAACAAGCATCCCCCACAAAATCCGATTCTGAAAGAATCATCTATCCGTGTCGTTCCTACAGAACTCCGAATTACGGCGGCATTCCCTGCCCCGGTGTGCCGCTTCGCTCGTAGTGCCGGAATCACCGTCCGCCCCAATCCACGAGCCTGAAAGGCTCACCCCTATGGATAACCCGGCACTACGAGCGAAGCGAGGTGTGCCGGGATCACCGCCCCCCTTACTGCACTCTGCAAAGAGTGCCCCCTAAACCCACCGAGAAAACGCAAAAAAAATTCACGAGGGTGGGACAATTTGTGGGTAAATCCCCTCCATCCATGCATTACCTTTGCAAAAAAATCTAATACTAACCCAAATGCGCAACACCGTCCACATCCCACGCCCCCGCCGCGAAGTCATCCTGACCTCGGCGTCCTACACCGCGTCATTCCGAATGTGGCGCGGATTGCCCCTAACACACCGTCAGTCATGTCTAATCGAAATCCTCGAGCGGCTGCGCCACTCCGCCTCCCGCTCACCCCGAGTGTTCATCAACGATCCCGAAGACCGCTACGTCAGCCTCATCGCCGACTACATGCGCTACCTCGACCACCTCTACCCCTCCACGCGCGGAGTCCTCATGGACACCTCCCTCAAGCAAGCCCGTGCCGTGGCGCCGTCCACCCGCCTTGTCCACGCCTCCGCGCGCCGGCACTCCGCCATCCGCGGCTACTCCTTCCACCGAGCCGCCCTGCTCCACTGCGACCGATACCCCTGCACCCGCTGGAACGAGGGCTTCGAAAACGCCCTCGCCGCAGCCGTCTCCGGAGTCCCCTCCGCCACGGGCTCATTCGTCATCGTCCATGGCGACTACCGGCGCAACACCCACTTCCGTTACGCCTTCATACACTACTCCTCACTGCGGGACGACGACGCGGCGTTCCTCGCCCTCGACCTCGCCCTCCCCGCCGACTACCGCCCCATGCGCCGCAAGATACCCTTCGGCACGCTCCCCGAAGTCACCTTCGAAGAGTGCATGCCCCCGCGCACCGACGAATACTATCTTCTGCGCGACTACGGCGAATACCGGCGGCTGGCGATCT
>WFMA01000239.1 GCA_009177195.1 Bacteroidales bacterium
CCGGTGTAATCGGCTTTGACATCGGTGAGTCGCCATGCGGCAGTCAACGTCAGCTCGCTGAACGGCTCAAACGTGATTTCCGCCTGTAGTGCGTGGGAGTAAGATTTTCCGGCCGAGGAATAAATATATGCCGAGTGGGGATCCATGTCAAGGTTTAGCATCAACTGATTGGTGAACGTCGTGTAATAGTATTCTACCGCCAGGTCCAGCTTCCGTCCGCCGGGATAGCAGGTGAAGTTTCCTCCGGTGCCGAAATTCCATGCCGACTCCTGGTGCAACTTTGACGCTATCTCCATCTTTCGTGAAGAAGCGAGCATATAGGAATATTCGGCAAGTGGATGGGGTGAACGGAACCCGCGCCCTGCCGACGCATGCAGCGAAAAATTGGATAATGGAGCATAGCGAAGGTGCATTCGGGGTGTTAACATATTGCCGTAGCGATTGCTCCGGTCATATCTCACTCCAGCCATTGCCACCAATTTGTCATGAAGGTTGAGCGTGTATTGCACGTAAACTCCTGCTGTCAGTTCATTCTCTTTCTCGCGGGAGATTGGTGCCGACTCGTCGGCGATAAACCGGTATCGGTTGTTGAAATGATCGTAATTCATCGACGCGCCGGTGCTTAGTGCGTGCAGGTCGCCCCATTTCCGTTCGAACATCAAGGAGGCATATATCTCGTTCTGGTCGATGTCACACAGTCGTAAGCCGTAGAGTGCGTCCTGATCGTGCCCTGATGCCGAAACAATCAATGCCACGTTGCCGTCATTCGTGCGGTCAAAGATATATGCGTTTTTCGTCATCATCTCCCAGCGGCGGGTGTCTATTTTGATTTTGTAGAGAGGTATTTCCTCTGTTGCGGCAGGATGATGGTGGGTGTCTTGTCCGCTCAATCTCCTCTCTGCAAGAAATTTTGCCGCCGCTTGAAACACGTATTTGTTACCCAGATATGCCACGCGCGGCATCACTGAGACCTGTCTTACTCGCGGCATGTCGGAAAATCCGTCGTCATTGCCGTCGTGGCTTGTGAAACCGTTTTCAAAATGGGTGAGAAGCGCGCCGCTCCAGTTCTTGCCGAAGTGCATGTTTCCGTCGGCATTCAGTTCGAGCTTGTTCATCATGTCGTAATAAGCATTGACCGACACCGACGGGTCAGTCTGCGGCTTTTTCATCTCCACGTTTATCTGCCCCGTTATCGACTCATAGCCGTTCTTGACCGAGGAGGCGCCTTTCGACACTTGGATCGATTGCATCCACGGTCCCGGTATGTAACCGAGTCCGTAAGGGGCTGCGGCGCCACGGAAATTGGGGATATTCTCCGTGAGCATCTGCACGTAGGACCCTGAAAGACCAAGCAGGCGAATTTGACGTGCTCCGGTAGCGGCGTCGGTATAGTTAACGTCGACCGACGGGTTGGTCGTGAAACTTTCGCCGAGATTACAGCAAGCGGCGCGTTTAAGTTCCGATGCGGAAATGATGTCGCCGTTTAAGGCTCCTGTCATTTTTCGTATGCCGCGCGGCATCCTCACCACTACTTCCTCAAGCTCATGGTTCAGCGAGTCGGGGACTTCCTGTGCCATCGCACTTACCCCGAGCATCATGCAGCTTATTATATTGACGGTTACGTTTGCTCTCATCGTTAATATTCGTAACCGCCCTCCTTGATCAACTTCTTGTCTTCATCCACTTTTGACCCTATAGTGGTCAGCAGGTCGCCCATTACACCACCGTTCATGCCTATTTTTAGAGCCTGAAGCTGGACTTCTTTTGACAGTTGAGCCCTGCCGCCGGCAAATCTGAGCACTTTCGTCGGATGGATAAAGCGGAAAAAACTTATAGTGTTCAGAATCTCTTCAGTTGAAAGCGGTTTCTGTTTTTCAAGCGGTGTGCCCGGAATTGGACACAGCAGGTTGATGGGAATTGAATGAGGGTCGATTCTTCTCAATTCGAGCGCCAGCTCGATGCGCTGACTTCTGCTTTCGCCCATCCCGATTATCCCCCCGCTGCACACTTCAAATCCTATTTCTCGGGCGGCAAGAATAGTTTTTATCTTGTCCTCGATGGTGTGAGTGCTGCAAAGATGTTGAAAAAACGACGGAGCCGCTTCAAGATTGCAATGATAGCGCGTCACCCCTGAGTCATATAGTTTTTGAAGCTCGTCGCGGTTGAGCAGTCCCATAGATGCGCACAAATGCAATCCGCCCTTGCTGTTAAGCTCCTTGTAATAATCGCAAACAGTGTCAAGCTCTTTCCCTTGCATTTTTCTGCCGCTGGTCACCATCGAAAAGCGTTTAATACCGGCTTTGCGGTTCATCTCGGCGACATTCATGCACTCCTCCCGGCTTATAAGCGGATAAACTTCGATATTAGTCTTATGGTGAGCCGATTGAGCGCACCATTTGCAGTTTTCCGGGCACTTTCCGGAGCGGGCGTTAACAATCGAGCAAGAATCAAAACTCTTGTCACACAGAGCCCGGGTTATCTCCTCGGCGGCATGCCACAATTCTTCCTGCTGTTGAGGTTCGATATCGGACAATGACATAGCTTCTTCCCGGGAAAGCGTCCCCCCTGAGAGTATTTTGGTTTTAAATGCGTCTATATCAACCATGTTATTGTGATGTTATCGATGCCCGAAAGCATCCAATATTAAAACATTCTATATTAATCCGCTGCAAAGGTAGATAATTTATTTACCAAAACAGGCGACTCCGCCACAATAAATGTTAACGCACCTTCATCCTGCACGCCGACTTGGTGTGTCGGAAAACAATGTCATCTGTAAGGTTGTTGAAATAGTGACATTAAAGAGGATTAGAAATGGAAGAGCGAACATTACAAATAAAACGCGCCTATGAGCCGGAGTCGTCTCAAGATGGCTATCGTGTGTATATTGACCGACTGTGGCCTCGCGGATTGTCTCATGAGACTTTTCATTATGATCTATGGGAGAAAGAGATAGCTCCGTCGACCGAACTGAGGGAATGGTTTCATGCCGATCCTGAGAATCGTTGGGTGGAGTTTGAAAAGCGTTATGCGGCTGAGCTTGATGCTAATCAGGCGTTTGGCAAGCTAAAGGAGATAATCGCCGGCAAAAAGGCGGTGACGCTGTTGTATTCCTCTCATGACAGCTTGCATAATAATGCTGTTGTGGTTGAGCGACTCCTGAAAAAATCGAATGGAAACGGGTTGAATGGGACTCAGCCGATGTATCAAGACGAAGATGAGCCTGTTCAGCTCGGATTGGACAGCTGTGGGGAATGATGCTTCTTCCTGTGTGATAAAATTGAACCAACTAAACATAACATAATCAAAAATAGAGAGAGAAATGAGTAAGAATTTTAAGCCTAAAGCATGGCTGCTCCCGCAGCCGGTATTGATTATCGGAACTTATAATGCCGATGGCACGCCCAATGCGATGAATGCGGCATGGGGCGGTCAGTGGGACATGAACGAGATAATGATTTCGATGGGTTCCCATGCGACAACCGAGAATCTCAACCGATGCGGCGACTTTACGGTTGCATTTGCCACTGCCGACACTCTGGTAGCGTCAGATTATGTGGGGATAGCGTCGTCAAAATCCACTCCCGACAAAATCGCGCATACAGGCTGGAAATCCTCGAAGGCTGAAAATGTAAATGCTCCGTTATTTGACATCTTTCCAATGATGATGGAGTGCCGCATAAAGGAAAAACTCTATGAATCGGCTACCGGCTACTACATCATTGCCGAGATTGTAAACATCGTGTGTCAAGAGGAATTTCTTGCTGCCGATGGCAAGCCCGATGTGGAAAAGATGAGGCTTATTATATTTGATCCCGTCCACAATGGTTATATTGCTCTCGGGGAACGAGTAGGCGATGCGTTTTCAGCAGGGAAAGCTCTGAAATAATCCAATCTATTCTTGGATATCAGCTGAGGCATGCGCGCCATGCCTCAGCTATGTTTTATGTGTCAATCGTTGCCGGGCAAGATGATAGCGTCGAGCGGGCGTTTCGGAACGTGATGAACTCCGTCGGGTGTCCGGAAATATTTGAAGTCAGCGTTATCGTCACCGGTCATCTCCTCGATTACGACTTCTTCAGCAGGATACCCTATCGCCAGCACGTAACGCGGAATATAGCGCTCGGGAATGTGGAACTCCTCGCTTAGCTTGACATGATTGAACGCTTTGATGATACATCCCGAAAGTCCCAGAGTTTTCATGCCCAATGTTATGGCTTCAAGTTGCAGCCCGTCGTCGCAAAGACAATCCTTTCCGTAATGGGTGTCAAGCAATTGCACAAGATATGCAGCCGGGCGCTCTCCGGGCTCGGGTCCGTCCCAATCGCTGAAATATCCTGCCCATTTAAGCAGCGGGAAAATCTTGGCGCGTTCTTCGTCGGAATGAATCATCTTATAGCGCAATGGCTGCGCGTTTCTTCCCGATGGGCAATAGCGTGTAAGTTCTACAAGGCTTCGCAACGTGTCTTCGTCAACCTTTTTCCCCTCATGGAAACGCCGGGTTGTGCGGCTCGAAATGAGCAATTTCTTGAAATCATCAAAATCTATCATGGCGGTGACGGCTAATTAAAATGTCGGAGGAATTGATTGTAGGTGTCCTTGAATTGTGCGGGCGATGCGATAATGTCCGTTGGCGTTGGGATGCAGGCGATCGGTAGGGGAGTCATGGAAATACTGCCCGTGATTCTCTTCAAGCGGATATAGCCCGCTTTCCGAATAGAGATCGATCAAAGGCACAGCCCACACTGATGCTGCTTTGCGCAGTGTGTCGATATATGCGTCGACATACAGCCCCCATGCATTNGCATAATTCTCATCGGGTTGCACATTTTTTGAACTGAACTTGGCATAACCCCGATGAATCGGAGTCATTATTATAATCTGCTTGGTGGGGTAATTGTGCTTCAAATATGACATCACGCGGTTTATGTTTCCGCAAAAAGTGGTGTCGTTCATCGCCGGGATTCGGTGTTTTCTGACCTGTATTGACCCATTGACGTTCACTGAGTCGAGCTTCTCGGTATAGAAATTGCCGAGCGGTTTGCTGTGGTTATAGTCATTAGTGCCCGCCCATATAATTATCGCATCAATATCGTCGCCGCGGTCCTGCCTCATCTCCTCGGCTTTTTTGTAGATGCCATCCCATTGATAACCGCTGCGGGCATATACGTAGGGTTGCAATCCGGTCAGCGTCTCAAGATATTTCCANTAGTGCGCGTCGGTCGATTTGTTATTTGGGTCGGTCATAGAATCTCCTAAAAATGCTACTTTCTTCCCTTTCCAAGGAGAGTCGGGAGTGATGTCTTGAGCGGACACTTCGACTGCCGGAGCGTGGTTATGTCCCTCGTGTCCTTTCTGGGCGTGGAGAGGAGAGAACGGCATCGCAAGCAGTGTGGAAAAAATGAATGAGCTTAGTTTCAGTTTCATGGCGGTTGTTATCGTTTTTTGTTTTCTTGAGATTCGAGATATATTTTGCATGTTTCGGCAAGTTCGTCATACCACTCCTTGCCAAATCGCTCAGTGAGCGGTCCTTTCAGGAATTGATAAAGCCTTATTCCCTCTTTTTGTCCGAGCAGTTCGGCGCAGTGGCATATCTTCCATCGATGATAGTTTACAGCGGTGAATGAGGGATATTCGGTTACTCTGGCAGGATAGAGATAGCATGAAATGGGTTTGCGGAAATCCTTTATGCGCCCCTCGTTATAGGCTTTTTCAATCGCGCACATGCATATACCTCCCGGAGCGTAGCAGGTNAACACGCAATTTCTCCCGTCGACAATCGAAGTGACGAGATCCCCCTCTTCGTCTATGTAGCCCACGCCGTTTTCATCGATTTCCCGCTGGGCGGCAGGAGTCAAATCGTCATATATCACGGGGAGTATCTCTTTCAGCTTCTCGTATTCTTCTTTTGTGATTGGAGCTCCCGCATCCCCTTCGATACAGCATTCGCCAAGACATTTTGAAATGTCACAACAAAAAAATCGCTCTACTATGTCGAGAGAAACGAGAGTGTCTTTTATTTGTAGCATAAGTTCTTCTGATATAGTGTTATCGCTCATAAGCATTTATTAATCTGATATGAACATCGAGNAGNCAAGCAGTCGGTCGTAGCGGCTTCNGGGNGCNCGATAATACACTCCCACGCCATACTCGTTGACCGTGTTGTGGAAATCTCCTTCTATCGGACCGGTTTCCCCTTTGAAGCTCCCCGACGGCACGGCAAGATACTGATAGTTGTAGCTTCCTTCTTTCAATAGCATCGACGCTCTGTATTTGCCGTCGATGAAGTCATAGTGCATGAGGCTTTCGGGACGGAAGCGTCCGTTGGTGAGATCACCTTCAATAAATATGTCATATCCCGGAAGCGGATCGGAGTCAAGGGTGAAATGAACCATCACATAATCTCCTCCATCCTCCGTTTCCATCAGTTTGAATCGTCCTCGTTGAGTCATGTCATAGTAATAGGGCTCGTTTTTGCGAGGGAAATCATCGTAAAGTTTTATNTGATAGTAAGGGTATTCATAGGCTATCGTTTCGACGTTCATTCCGGGATAAGTGGTGCTTGTGACCTCAAATCTCCGATATTCGTTTCCGGCGGGGAAAATGAGCGGGCGCAGGTGTTCGTAATAAGCCGTGCTGCCCGAAACCCGTTGCGGAGCTGATAGGAGCAGCATGTTGTCCTCACGTCGATTCTGTGAAACGATGACTTTCAGGTCGGTGTATATGTTGCGAATGTCAGCGTCTTTGGTGTCTATTGCAAAATTGAGCTGCTGNTGTTTGCCGAGATAGTCGATGTCGGTGCGTGGAGTGACTTCNCCCGATATGNGNGCCAAGTTCTCGGTCACTGAAAACCGTGCCTGAAGAAGCGTCTCGTCAGGATCGTTCTCGTAAAANACTTTNAGCAGATAGTTGCCCGATANCGTAAACCGAATTTGGTCGTTAGGGAGNGTGATGGAATAGTGGACATAATTCAGCGTCGTCGCCTGGGAATAGCTGAATACTTCGACATCGCCAATGTTGAAGCCGTCAAGAAACTCGCTTTCCACCAGTCCCGACGGTTGCCACAGGGCGTTGCAGTGGGTGAGAGTGTATCTNAGATAACTTCGGTCGTCCGATAATTCGTCGAAACTGATTATTATGCGGTCGGAAGTGTTGAGCGATATTACCGGAGGAGCCATCTCGTTGCCTGCAACGATTGTTTGCAGGCTTTTGAACCGAGGATTGAATATCCCCTCAAGCGTGTCCTCGGCGAGCAATGTGACCGGCAATAGCCACGTAAACAGTAATATGACAATGCTCCGGCTCACGCCTCTTCGTTTAATTGGTTATGGAGAATCTCAATTGCGTCCTCAATGTAAGCCATGCATGTTTTTCCTGCATAGGGACTCTTAAGCTCACTGCAAATTAACGAGCCGTTCTTGTCGGCGAACTTCTCGCTGCACTCACGGATTATTTTGTAAAGCCGCGCCTTGTCGGCGGGACCGTCATAATTTGTCATTCCAAGCAGAGAGGCGATAGTGGAAACGGCTCCGCATATCTGGCGCTGTCCTCCAACGCCTCCTCCAAGTCCGCAAGAGAGTTTGAGCGCGGTTTTCTCGTCAAGACCGTGCAGGTCGGGGAAAGCGATAAACATGCACTGAGCGCAATTATATCCTTCTCCCTTATATTGTTTCGCCTTCACAAGGCGTTGTTGTAGCGTCAAGTCAGTTTTCATTATTTCCAGTCAATGGGTGTTTTGCCGTGGTTTGCCAGATATTCATTTGCCTTGCTGAAAGGTTTTGAACCGAAAAAACCTCGATATGCCGAAAGCGGAGAGGGGTGAGGCGAGGTTATCACAAGATGCTTCGATCGGTCAATAAACGCTCCCTTTTTTATGGCGTAAGAACCCCACAGGATGAACACGATATTCTCCCTGTCGCGATTCAGTCTCATTATGGCTTCATCGGTGAACTGTTCCCAACCGCGTCCCTGATGCGACCCGGCGCGATGGGCTTCTACAGTCAATGTGGAGTTGAGGAGCAGAACGCCTTGACGCGCCCATCGGGTGAGATCGCCGTCAACAGGCGCTTGGGGCAGTTGAAGGTCATCCTGAACCTCCTTGAAAATATTTATCAACGACGGAGGATTGGGAATGTCGCCGCCAACTGAAAAGCATAATCCGTTAGCCTGTCCCGGTCCGTGATAGGGGTCTTGCCCGAGAATCACTACCTTGACGTCGTCAAAGGGACAAGCGTCAAATGCGGCGAATATTTTTCCGGCAGGAGGATAAACGGCATAGCGGGGAGAGGCGTATTCCGAGCGGACAAAATCGGTAAGCTGAATGAAGTAAGGCTTATCCCATTCGTCCTTTAATGCTATTTTCCACGATGGTTCTATTCTGACATCCATTGGCAAAAATAAAATCAGAGAGTGATGGTCGTTTGATTTGCAAAACTACAAAAACTTTTGTACTTTTGCAGCGCTATTTCAGAACAAAATGTTCCCGTAGTTCAATGGATAGAATATCGGATTCCGGTTCCGACGA
>WFMA01000172.1 GCA_009177195.1 Bacteroidales bacterium
CCGCTGGCTCATCAGCAACGACATCATCTCTGACTTCATGGAAGTGTAGACGCCCCTGCACAACAATATTCAAAAATATGTGTTGGCGGCGAAAATAAATTGATCGATAAAAATGCTCTTACTAATTGATTATTAGGCTTTTAATCTGCGGAGTGACCGAGATTCGAACTCGGGATACCCTTTTGGGGTATACACGCTTTCCAGGCGTGCCTCTTCAGCCACTCGAGCACCANTCCTCGCTTTATGCAGTNCAAAGTTAAGAATAATTTTGAATTATTCCACCCTNGCCATCATCTTTTTTTCTTCACCCCTTTCCCGGCAATCATTGCTCCGAGGGAGAATAGCGCATTTGATTGAGCGGACGCAAAAGGTTGCAAAGTATTCGGCTCCAATAAGTCTCAAAATCCTCCTTTATGGCAACAATCCCCTGCTCGACCAATTCCTCAGGCACATCCTTTATCGATTCCAGAAAATTGTAGAACACCTGAAATATATCAGCAAGCCCTTCCGAAACCGATGCCGCTATCGGAGTGTCGGAATACTTCATATCCTCCTCGAAAACCTCCAGATAAGTGTCGTCAGGNCCAAGCAGATTCTCTATATTACGCCTCACTGCTTCATAATAGTCCTCCTCAAGATGCNCGTCGATATAAGCCTCCTCCATCAAGTTCNAGTCCACATTGATATCGGTAGCTGTGATATAAATGCGAGGAAGAATACGCAACATGGCGGCAACAAAATCATCACGCTCCATTTCACGGGCATTTTCTACCGCTTGACAATACTCATTACATAGACCGATGAATGCCAGCGCATTATTATTCAGAATTTTCTGCTGTGCCATAGTTGTCAGGATTATTTGATATATAAATTGTGTTCTTTAATATAAGTATAAACCCCGGCGGGAAGAAAGAAGTTCATATCCTTTCCTTCGCCTATCGCTTTGCGGATAAACGTCGACGACACGTCAATCACCGGAGCAGAAATAAAACGCACGTTTTCCGCCGATTGTTCGGCAATCGGATATCCCGGGCGTGGATAAACCATCAGCCCGAACTCTTTCAGTATGCTCCCGCTCTCCTTCCAGTCGTTGAAACGCGCATAATTGTCCGACCCTATCAGCAGCGTGAACTCACAGTCGGGATACAACTCCTTCAATTTCCTGAGAGTATTGATCATATATGACGGGCGAGGCATTCTCAACTCTATGTCGCAAAACCTCACCCGCTCCGAATCCCCGACGGCGATTTCAAGCATACGGCTGCGGTCAGCGTCGTCGCCAAGTTTTTTGTCAGTCTTAAACGGATTAAGCGGAGAAAGCGACAGCCAGGTCTGGTCAACGCCGCAAAACTGCGCCACGTATGACGCAAGCATCAGATGCCCGTTATGCACCGGATCAAATGAGCCCCCCAGAATCGCAACTCTTTTCACTTCCCCACAAATGAGCTGATCAAATCATGAACCCGGTTGATAGCCGCCTCAAGATCGTCATTCACCACCGAGTAGTCAAATTTTGGAGCAAAACCTATTTCGTAGGCAGCCTTGCCCACCCGCTCCTCAATCACCTCGGCTGAATCGGTAGCGCGCCCTATGAGACGCTGGCGAAGAGCCTCTATCGAAGGCGGCTCGATGAACAGCGTCATCGCCCGCTCGCCATACAACTTCTTCACATTCAGCGCACCCACCACATCGATATCGAGCACCACGTTATGCCCTCCGTTAGCTATGCGGTCAATCTCGCTGCGAAGCGTTCCGTAGAACCGACCCGGATACACCTCTTCAAATTCAACGAAATCACCTGCCGCGATTCTCCGCCGGAATTCCTCCTCCGAAAGAAAATAATAGTTCACCCCGTGCTGCTCCCCTTCGCGAGGCTGACGGCTCGTAGCCGATATCGAAAACTGCATGTCGATATCGCCGCGTTTCAGCAAAGCGTTGATTATCGTGGATTTCCCACAGCCCGAAGGAGCCGATATAATGATAATTTTACCGTTCATTGATCACATCACGTTAAGAACCTGCTCCTTGATCTGTTCAAGTTCATCCTTCATCTTGACCACGATTTTCTGCATTTCAGCGTGATTCGATTTTGAACCGAGAGTGTTTATCTCCCTGCCCATCTCCTGCGAGATGAACCCCAGCTTCTTCCCCTGCCCTTTGCCATTCTCCATCGTTTCCATGAAATAATTGAGATGCTGAGCGAGACGCTGCTTCTCCTCGTTCACGTCAAGTTTTTCGATATAGAATATCATTTCCTGCTCAAGACGGTTATTATCCATCGTGACAGTATCGATTTTGGCAAGATTCTCCTCAAGGCGCGCTCTGATTTTAGCCACGCGTTCCTTTTCGTAAGGCTCTATCGAGGCAAGAAGTTCACGGATGTTGGCAATCTTCTTCGTGAAAAATTCCTCAAGTTTTTTGCCCTCTTTCTCTCTGAACTGCATCAAAGCGTCGATAGCCTCTTCAACAGTGGCGAAAAGAATTTTGCNNTCGTCATCGTTAAGCGNCGCAGGCAGCTCGCTCTTCACCGTCTCGGGAAAACGCAACAACACGCTGTACCAGTCATCAGGCTCCTGAATGCCTAACTCGCGCGCCATCTCCTCGACCTGAGCCTTGTAAGCCGCCATCAGCGGAATATTCAGGCTCACGCCGGGTTCCGCGCCTATCGACTCCGCATATATCTGAAAATCAACCTTCCCGCGTTCAAGTCTCGAAGCCACAAGGTTGCGCAATTCAAGCTCCTTTTCGCGAAATGCGGCGGGAACTCTTGATGTAATGTCAATCTGCTTGCTGTTTAAAGATTTAATCTCAACTGTAATCTTTTTATTAGGGATTGTGGCTACAGCTTTGCCAAATCCGGTCATAGATAATAACATGGACCATTATTTTTCATAAAGGTATATAAAAATTTGGTATCTTTGTAATAAAAACAAAAAAGGAATGGGGACAATATT
>WFMA01000069.1 GCA_009177195.1 Bacteroidales bacterium
TTTGTATGAGGGTGAAAGAATAGATTGTTCAATTACTCGTGGCGATATTGCTTTCCAAGCTTCGGTCTAAGAACAGATTTGAACCCTGCCATCAACATTGATATACCTTTTACTAATAGAGTTGTCTCGATTACAATCTCTTCAATCCCTCTCAGCATGAATAGAATCCATGCTTCCATCTCGGTCCTATTTTCCTCGTTCTTCTCCTGAGTGGCTTAGTATAGAATAGTAAGATCAAGCCGTCCTGTCAGCACGATATAAGGTACGCATGCGATTCTACCTGCTCTCCCGTCAGAATAGACAGAATGTTATGCGTTAAAAGACAACAAAAAACGATTGGCAAGCATATATCTATACTTGCCAATCGTTTGTATTTTAATTATTTAAGACGAATATTTCGTCCGATTTTCGATTAATACTCCTCCTCGTTGAAGAAGAAGTCTTCTTTGGAGGGGTAGTCGGGCCAGATATCTTCGATGCANTCATAGGTTTCCCCTTCGTCCTCCATTTCCTGAAGGTTTTCNATCACTTCGAGGGGGGCGCCTGAACGCATGGCNTAGTCAATAAGTTCTTCTTTGGTTGCGGGCCAAGGCGCGTCTTCAAGTTTCGATGCAAGTTCCAGTGTCCAGTACATAATATATGCTTGTTTTTTTATTGTTACTTAACTGTTATATTAACAATTTTGGTCCCACAATATTTCATCAGTCTGGTTTGCCACATTGTTAAAACGTGCAAACACGAAGAGGAAGTCGCTGAGACGGTTCACGAATTTCAACACGTTGGGGTCTACGTAGGTCGTGTCGGCGAGAGCCACGATGCGGCGTTCGCAGCGGCGGCACATTGTGCGACACACGTGGGCGACAGCGCTGCGGTGCGTTCCGCCGGGAAGCACGAAATTGTTGAGCGGAGGAAGCTGCGCATCCATTTCGTCGATGCTGCGCTCAATGTTTTCGATATCCTCATGAGTNAGTCCCTTGCACTGGGTGATAGCGTTTTCAGGATTGGGGGTGGCGAGATAGGAGCCGATGTTAAACAGCTTGTTCTGAACCTTGATCAGCAGTTTCACAAATTCGGGCTGAAGATTGGGGATTGCTACCAGCACTCCGATATTGGCGTTAAGTTCGTCGACTGAGCCATAAGCCTCAATGCGGATATCGGTTTTCTTTACGCGTACTCCTCCAACGAGAGAGGTGGCGCCTGTGTCGCCGGTAGTGGTGTATATTCTACTTTTAGTCATGACTATAATAGATTATATGGTTTTTGATTGGGCGACAAAGATATACAAAAAAAATGAAATACACAATCTATATATTGCGGCGCTACCTGTTTTTGGGATTATTGCGCGGATGGTGCAGGAGAATCTCCTGGCGCAGCAGGTGGCGGTCGATGTGCAGATATATTTCGGTCGTTGATATGGACTCATGCCCGAGCATCTGCTGGATGGCTCGTAGGTTGGCGCCCCCTTCGAGGAGATGCGAGGCAAATGAATGGCGCAGCGAGTGGGGGCTGATGGTTTTGCGCACTCCCGCAAGCTCACACAGGTTTTTGATTATGTAGAAAATCATCACTCGGGTGAGGCGCTTGCCGCGGCGGTTTAGAAAAAGGATATTTTCCTCGCCCGGTTTTATGTCGAGCGTCGCCCGGTCAGGCAGATAGGCGCGTATCTCCCTCACTGCTATCTCCGACATCGGCACCATCCTCTCCTTGCTCCCTTTTCCCCGCACAATCAGATACTGCTCGTCGAGATACACGTGAGCCATGTCTAGATTCACCAGCTCGCTCACGCGCAGCCCGCTCCCATAGAGCGTTTCAATGATGGCTCGGTTGCGTTGTCCCTCAGGCGACGACATGTTTATGCACGATATCATCTCGTCAATCTCTTCAATTGAGAGGACATCGGGCAGATGCCTGCCGAGCCGCGGGGCTTGCAGCAGCAACGTGGGGTTCTCCTCGATATAGTTCTCCATTTTAAGGAATTTGAAAAACGATTTCAGCCCCGAGATGATTCGCGCCTGTGTCGCGGGGGATATCCCGATGTCGTGGAGATCGGCGAGGAAAGAGTGCAGGATTTCGGGCGATGTTTCGCGCAAAGTGATGTTGCGGTCGGCGATATAGCCCAGATATTTCATCACGTCGTTGTTGTAGGAGACTAACGTATTGGAGGATAGTCCTTTCTCAAGAAGCATATAGCCGTGGTAGGAGTCGAGCACTTTCCCTATATCGTTGATGCCGCGCGTCATGACAGGTGATGTGGAGGGTACCGGCTAAAACCAGAGGTTGAAACTCTGGCGGGGTAATGTTTTCCTCCCTACGACAATGGCTATCTTCCCGTTGGTAAACGTCATTCCGTGGTGAAGGCTGTCGTTCACTCGGTTATTGAGAGCCGACACTCGTGTGGGCTTCAGAATGTTGCGGAATATCACGATACCGCCATTTTCCAACGCCTCCATGAGATAGGGATAAAGAATGTTGGCTTCGTTGTCGGAGTCAATTGAGTTGACCAGAATGAATGGATCCGACTGTTCGGGTGAAATTTCTCGATACATGCTGAGCGCTCCCTCGATGTCGTCGGCATGGATTATGCGGTCGCCATAGCGCTGCGTCACCTTTTTATATATAGGAGTACACGTGTCCACTCCCGGGCAAATAACGAGTTTTGACGAACGCTTCACGTCGAGAATAGCCGTGGTCGACACCCCGTAGGTGGTACCGATTTGCAGAATGGTTTCNGGATTGAAATAGCAGGCTATGCGGAANAGCATCTTNGCGTTTTTGATGGAAATCACTCNGCGGTGNCGCGATATTCTNGCCGANAGATTNAGCGCCATGTTGCGGCGCAGCTCTATATTGGCATAGGCGTAATAGGGCAATCGCTCGCGCAACACGTTGGTGATGAAATAAAATGCAAACGGCGAGTGTACGCCGAATCCCTTGCTGCGTTTGTAGCGGTTAAATGATGTGAGAATGCGTTTTATCGATTTCATTTTTTGCGTTTCAATGGTATTGCCGCATAGATGAGGGCAAGTATCGCGGTCAGATATATGATCACGATGGCGATAGTTGCGATTGTCGTTGCGGTATGTGTTGATTTAGGATCAAAGGTCATGATGATGTCCCATTCGCCCGAGGGAACTTTGAGGGCGCGGAGTAGGTAGTCGACTCTGGCTATTGGAGCTTCGGTTCCGTTTATCGTCGCTTTCCATCCCCAGGGNAAATATATTTCGGAGAACACGGCTACGCCGCCGTTTGCGCTCTTGCCGTGATAGGTCAACCGATTGGGCGCGTAGGAGGTTTCAAAAATCGTGTCNCCCGGANCTTTCGGAGCGATGCTTGCACCCAGAATCTCCTTGAATTTATTGTCGCTTACGGCTGTCGTTGCCGGATTTATGGAGTCCAGCGCCTCCATCTCGGCATCAGCAGTAGCGGCATACGTTATTTTGTCTATGAGCCATGCGTTGCCGAGCGCGTCGGGATTAGTGAACACCTGGTCATCGCCGGTCACGATATATTTGGCGTTGAGCATATTCAGAATGTTCATGTCGGCTTGCGACGGATTCTGGGTGAGGAAATGGCTCAGGTGGCGGTCGATCATGTCCTGATATCGGGTCAGCTTGGCTGCGTGATATCCGCCTATAGTCTTATGGTAATACGAAGGAGCCGCTTCCGAAAAACGAGGTATATTCATCACCCTGTAGTTCATTGCGGTGTCGGCGAGAATACTGCGGTCAGCTGCCGTCATCGGGAAAGTCTCGGCTGTGGCGGGCGTAGCGGCGACAAAGCTGTCGGTGTTCAGATAGCGCTTGTTCACTGCAAACAGGTCGGCGATCACCACCACCGTGAGCAGCGAGCAGAACGCCGTGCGGTTTATGGTTCCTTTGAAGAACAGCAGCAGAAGTCCGCACCCTATTCCGAGGAATATGAAGCTCCTCAAGGAGTCAGACGACACCATCGACATTCTCACATTCTCTATCGCCGAGAAAAGTTGCGGTACCTGTTGAGCCATCCCCGAAGCTATGTAAGCGTCATATTCCTGGTCGCTCAGATATGAGCCGAAAAAGCTGGGTTGGATGATTCCTATCGCGCATATCGCCATGCAGATTCCGAATGAAATGGCGAGAGGCTTGCGGTATTGGCGCCAGTTCTCGCGGTCGTCGATAAGCTGCTTTAATGCCAGGATGCCAAGGAGCGGTATGGTGAACTCGGCTACCACGAGGATGCTTGCCACCGTGCGGAACTTGTTATACATGGGAAAATGATCGATCATCAAGTCGGTGAGCCACATCATGTTGTGTCCCCACGACAGTGCGATTGAAAGCAGCGTCACTATCAGCAGCATCCATTTAACCGGTCCTTTCACTATTATGCAGCCCAGAATGAACAGAGCCACGAATAGAGCGCCTATATAAACGGGTCCGTTGGTCATGGGCTGATCGCCGAAGTATTGGGGAAGTTGGTCGAGGTAGCCCTTGAATTCAGCGGGAATTTTCCCTTCGCTCACGAGATTGGCGGCGGCTTCAGTGTCGCCAAGCGACATCAGCTTTGTACCACCTTTCTCCGGCTTTATTGTCGCGCCGCCCTTTATGTTCGGTATCAGCAGGCTGAAAGTTTCGCTTTTTCCATAGCTCCATGCCGTGATGTAGTCCTTGTTAAGTCCGCCGTTGGATGTCACGCCCGAGTTCGTTCCCCCTTGCGACAGTTCGCTGTGCTTTCCGCGCATTGTTTCCTTCGAGTACTCGTAGGTGTTATAGAGATTCGGGCTGTTGGCGGCGACGGCAAGAATTGCGGCAACGGCAAGGGTTGCCGTTGCTATGCACCACTGTTTCCCTTTCTTTTCACGGAAAAGCGCTACGGCGTAGGCGATGGCAAAACCAGCCACTACCATCAGGAAGTAATAGGACATCTGGATGTGGTTGCTCGCAATCTGAAGCATTGCGAATAGTGCCGCAATGGCGCCTCCGGCAAGATATTTTCCTCGGTAGCACAGCACCATGCCCGCTATCGTAGGCGGAATATAGGCGAGTGTTATGAATTTCCAGATGTGTCCTGCTCCTATTATAATAATGAAATAGGATGAAAATCCGTAGGCTATGGCGCCCGGCAGAGCCAGATACCATTTCACTCTCATGGTTAGGAGCAGAATGAAAAAGCCAAGCATCATGATGAACAGCAATCCCGCAGGCGAGGGGAGCCAAAGCCTGTAAATGTTGGCTACGAAGGTTATCAATTTGCCCGACTGATATGAGGGGGTGATTTGAAAGGTGGGCATTCCGCCAAACAGCGCGTCGGTCCACATTGATTGTTCTCCTGTCTCGGCAAGATAAGTGTTGACCTCCTGGCTTATTGCCTTTCCTTGCAGGGTGTCATGTTGGCGCAGTTCGTTTCCTTCGAAAATGTCAGGATAAAAATATGCTACGGCAACTATTAGCATTACGGCTATTGAGGCGATTATGCCTATAAGGGATTTGCTCTTCTTTTCCATTGTAGTGATTTATTGACGCAAATTTACTGATTTTTATTAATTGGGAGATAATAAAATTCTGATATTGCGCGAGGTAAAGATGGAAAATGCGTGTTTATCCCGTGAAGTCTCTCAGAATCTCAGACCCACGTCGACGGTGAGCGACTCTATCGAGTTGACAAATGTGTAACCATTGCCGAAATGCAGATGCCCGTCAAACCTGCCGTTCATGGCTACAAACAGATTGCGGTGATTGTACACAACCCCCAGCATCACCTTTGCCGTCGTGGCAAACATGTCTTTTTTCCCGTCCATCGAGTCCTCATAAGAGTGCTTGTAGCCTATCGAGGGGAGCGCGGTCACGTTCATGAGCCAGCGTTTGGGATGGAGCACCAGGTTGTAGGCGTATCCGAGTGTAAGGTTATACTCGGTGTAGTGGAAACTATAGTGAGNGTAGTCTCCCGGCAGCTTGTCGAGCATGTCGAGAGGCAATTTCGTGAAGTCGNGGCNTANGTTTTGGGTTCCGTAGTTTAGCCCTGCTATGAGCGAACCTGCGCTTTTGAGCTGATATTTCGAGTAGCAGTAGGCTGCTGCCTGTGAGTATTTGCGGTTGTTGAAAAAATAGTATGCGTCAACGCTGAAAGTCTTTTGTTTCACACCGTTGAATTGGAATGAATGGGGCAGGTCGAAATCTCCGAATTTGGTTATTTTGACACCGCCCGATGTTTGGGCATACGTTATGTTGGCGGCAAGGCGGCTGCAAGTGAAGCCATATTCATAATGTTGTCGTGTCGATTCCGGATGCCCGAACAGCTCGTTGGCTTTGAACGTATATCCCACGCTTAGAGCCATAAACCCGAGATGGGCTCCCACGTCGCTGTAGGGATTGCTCATCATCCTTATGTTGGTGTGGTTGGTGAAGAACAAGGCGTAGCTCTCCATCCAGTTGTAGTTTTTGCCCGTGAGCTTCCAGTTCTTCCCGGTGCCGACCACATAATCCTGGTCGTAGGAGTTGAATGTGCGGTCGCCCCAATTGTAGATCTTGAGTAGAAACCGTGCGAATTTCGGGTAATTTATTCCCGGGTCATTAATGCGGAATCCGTTTTCAATCAGCTGCCCGAACCAATTATGGGATTTGTATTCAAACCCTGAAACAGGAATACTGTCGGCATCCTCGGCTTTTATCGAGGCTGCCGGCAGTATTAATATCAGCAATATGATGCATAGAACTTTCCGCAGTTCCGTCATGATCTTTGAGAGCAGTTTGCATTATAGCGCAAATATACTACAAAAATTTGTTCTATGCCGATTCTCTCAATGTTAGTTTTTTAGTTCTTCGATGAGTTTTTAATACATCGGGGTGAAGGGTGCGTGCTTCTCAAGCTTTGAGGTCACGTCGCCGATGAAGTTTGCCGACTTGGTGTTGTCCAGTCTCAATACCGGAGCGCCGGGGCGAAGATCGCATTTCTTCAAATCGATATAGTACACGCCAAGGTGGGTCACCATGTCAAAGTAATAGAGGCGGTCGCGAATGTTGGCGAATGATCTCCATTGAGTGGACGACACGTTAGGCTCCGTTGAGATTGTGTAGAGATAGGGCACTGACACATTCATCAATATACTGCGAATTATCGAGATGCCGAGNTCTGCGTTGTTGGTTTTGTCAACATGGTGCTGGAAGAAGTCGCCTCTCACGAAACGGTCGGGGCTCTTNACGGTGCCCGGAAGGAAGTTCACTCCGTCCACGTTTTTCCAGTAGTTGTTTATTGCCGTCATGGCAGGATATTGCGGGTCGTTGGTGAGAGTCACGAGGTCTTCCCCTTCATAGATGTTGATCTTGCCGTGGTCAAACTCAAGGATAGCCGTGCGTCCTTCTGCGTCGGTGATGCCCCAGTGGAGAGCCGACACTGTGCCGCCGTCAAATGTTGCGCCTGAAATATTGAAATCCTGCTCTTTAAGCACCTTCACTACCTCGGGGGTTGTTGCGTTCATGTCCAGAAGCCATCCCACGAACATTGCCATTGACATCGGAGGACGCCCTTCGGTCTGCTCGTTCACATATACGGTGCCCTTGCAGAACAGTCCGTTTATCACAAGCCCCTTTTCATTCATTCCCTCGGTGATGCCGCCGTCATAGCTCACTGCATATACCGCCCCATATTTCGACACCCACTGTATCGCTCCGGGCTTGTTGTCGCTCTGCTTCTTCATTCCGCGCGGATACACATATATATTAGTGGGGATTGGGGTCTTCCAGTCAAGAGAACGCCCCACTATGCGGAGCACGCTGTCATTTGCCGTGTTTGTCGTGTCGCCTACATATACGATTCGTGAGCAGGCATCGGCTTTCTCCACGCCAAACATTGCGAGGAGGGCAATCATGCAGAGAAAAAATTTCAGTTTCATTTTATAACACATTTAAGTTTTGGAGATTCGTGTAATGTATATATAGAAGTAACAAATCAACTGTCGGTTGGTTCATTTGCTCGCTTGAAACATGGCGTTATACCCGGCATTGCGAAATATACTGCAATTAAAAGATTTTTAACTATGAGATATGTCGCTGATAATCACTAAATTGATTTTGTGTGCCTGAAAATGCTTGAAAAAAGTTGCGATAAAATTTGGAGGGGAATGAAAAAGTCGCTACCTTTGCACTCGCTTTTGAGAAACGGCGCTTTTTGGGCGGCGGTCTTAAAAGAGGAAACAAAAAATCTCCGAAAAAGTTTGGCGGTTTGAAAAATAGTCATTAACTTTGCACTGTTTTTCCGCCGTCCGCAAGGAGGAGGTTTGAAACGGAGAACATTGAATTATTTGCAATACAACGATAAGTAGTACAAGAGAAGGGTCATTAACATGACACGCCTCTTTGTCAAATCCGAAAACAGCGATAAACCGGCCAGCGTCCGATTGCGGAGCGAGCTTCGTGATACAGACGAAAAAAACAAATTCAAAGATACAAACAGCGGAGAGTTTGATCCTGGCTCAGGATGAACGCTAGCGACAGGCTTAACACATGCAAGTCGAGGGGCATCGGGGGAGAGA
>WFMA01000237.1 GCA_009177195.1 Bacteroidales bacterium
TATTCCCACATCGTTTCATCGCTGACAGGCGACACTCCCGTCAGCTATCTCGACGCATGCGCGGCTCCCGGAGGAAAAACCACGGCGGCAATCGACGCACTCCCCGAAGGGTCGCTTGTGGTGGCAAATGAATATGTTTTCCAACGCGCGGAAATCCTTGCCGAAAATATAATCAAATGGGGCTATCCGCAGGCAATTGTCACCCGCGGCGACACGGCGCGATTCCGCAAGACGGGCGCTATTTTCGACATAATCGCCGCCGACGTTCCCTGCTCAGGAGAGGGAATGTTCCGGAAGGATCCTGAAGCAGTGGCGCAATGGAGCCCCGCGCTGGTCAATGAGTGTGCCGCTCGACAGCGTGAAATCATTGAAAACCTGTGGCATGCGCTACGACCGGGAGGCTACTTCATCTACTCAACATGCACGTTCAACCGCGCCGAAAACGAGGATATAGCTGAATTTATCCTTGAAAACTTCGACGCGCAGCCAATAGATCCCGCTTTCCCCGAAGAATGGGACATAGTGAAACGCGACAATTGCCACCACTTCCTGCCCGGGAAAATACGGGGAGAAGGGCTGACNGTNGCAATTTTCCGCAAAACGCAAGATGCCGGCATGTCNAGACCTGCGGCTAAACCNGGCAAGAAAAAATCAACTCAAAANGAGATTAAAATCCCTCAATCGGTAAAGGAATATCTCATTCGNCCCGANCNATTCACGTTTTCGATAAACGGNGACANAGTTGTAGCTTCAATACCCTCCCGTGAAGCCGACGCGATAAATGCCGCTTGCGANNTNGTCTATTCCGCTATTGAAGTAGCTGCGATTAAAGGACGGGATTTCATCCCTTCGCAAGCGCTCGCGCTTTCAACCGAGTTGAATATCGACGCATTCCCCACTGCAGAAATCGACTATCCCGCTGCGATAGCCTATCTGCGCCGTGAAACAATAATCCTCGAGGATGCTCCCCGAGGATTCGTATTGCTCATGTATAAAGGCAAGCCGCTGGGATTCGTGAAAAATCTCGGCAACCGTGCCAATAATCTTTATCCCCAGAACTGGAGAATACTTTCAGGACACGTTCCCGAAACGGCTCCCGACATCATCTGACCTGACCGTTCCCCCTCACCACATATTTATATGTAGTGATCTCGGGAAGCGCCATCGGTCCGCGCGCATGCAATTTCTGAGTGGAAATGCCTATTTCGGCACCGAAGCCGAATTGTCCTCCGTCGGTAAAAGACGTGGACGCGTTGACATAAACGCAAGCCGCATCTATCTCTTTAAGAAACGCCTCCTGCGCCTCAGCATCTTCGGCTATTATAGCCTCGCTGTGATGCGACGTGTGGTTGCTGACAAATTCTATCCCGTCGCGCAAGCCGTCGACTGTGGCTATCGACATCTTATAGTCGAGCCACTCGCGTCCGAAATCCTCAGGCTCGGCGTGAGTCAGATAAGGATACCGTCCATCCAACGCCTTGTAGGAATCAGCGTCGGCAAATATCATCACGCGCTTTTCAGCGAGCTTGCCGCATATCTCGGGGAGCGATTCAAGGCGGCTGCGGTCAATCACCAGGCAGTCGAGAGTGTTGCACACGCTCACCCGGCGCGTCTTGGCATTGAAAACGATATCACGCGCCATTCCGGCATCAGCCGACTCATGGACGTAGGTGTGACACACTCCGGCTCCGGTTTCAATAACCGGCACCTTCGCATTGTTCCTTACATAGTCGATAAGATTCTTTGACCCGCGCGGAATAATCAGGTCTACAAAATCGACAGCATTGAGCAAGGCGCCTGTCGCTTCGTGTCCCCCGGTGAGAAGATTGACGCAACCGCTGTCCCAGCCGTTACGCTCAAGGACGCCGCGCATCATCGCCACCACGAAACCGTTGGTCGCCGCAGCATCGGAGCCTCCTTTAAGCACACACGCGCTGCCGGCTTTCATGCACAGAGCGAACACGTCGAAAGTCACATTGGGGCGCGCNTCATANACNANACCTATCACNCCNAACGGTACCGTGATTTTTTCAATCCGCAAGCCGTTGGGACGCACGGTCGACATCAANGTNATGCCGAGCGGCGACGGCAGTGACGCNACCGAACGCATATCGCTGACAATGTCACCTATTCTTTCCTCTGTTAGCAGCAGACGGTCACGCTTCGGGTTTTCAGGCTCCATGCGGTCCATGTCGGAGCGGTTCGCATCAAGAATGCCCTGAATATTTTTCAATGTTTCATCGGCAACGGCATTTATAATCGCGCGGATTTCATCGTCCGAGCGAAGGGCAAGTTTACGCGACGCCGCGCGCGCCGACCGGAAAACTGACAACATCGACTCCATGATCAATTCCCGTTAATGATATCGTGCATCTCCTTTTCTACCGCCTTAGCTTTCTTCTCGACCTGCTTATTGTCGATAAAATAGAGATAGGTGGCGTAACCGGTCACTTTCCCGGCGCTCTCTTCAGCGGCATACTGAAGAATAGCGATGTTGCCGTTGGACGCGCGCCACATGTAGCAATCCTTAGTCTTCAAAGCGACAGCGTTTCCGTATGCAGCCGACAAGATGATTTTGGCTTGTTCAAACGGAGTCATGTCATTTTTCGCCGTTTTCTTATAAAACCCTATTTGATAAAGTTTGTCCTTATAGAAATTGAGCACGGAGCTGTCCCATTCAATGCGCCCCCAGCGGGCGGGAGCATAAGAAAACTTCTTTTCAAGCCCCTCCTCAACGGTTCTCTTCCTTGGAACGTCGCCGATGGCTTCAATGCAGCGGGCTGATTTCCATCCGAATTTAACATTATTAGCTCCGGTCAGTTTCTCAGCGGCGCCGGCTGTGCTGAAAATGAACAGCGCCAACATAAAAAGAATTGCAAATCGTTTCATTATCTATGTTTTATCTATATTAATCAATATACAGATAGTCAGTGTGAATCAGCGGTTTTGAATCGCGCTGACCTATCAGCGAAGCGGCTGTGGCGGCGTTATATCCGGCACGTCCCCATGCCACTGACTCTCCCCGACTGTCGCAAACCCTCACGATATCCCCCTCGTCGAAGTTTCCTTCGATGGCAATCACTCCCACCGGGAGCAGACTCGCGCGAGCAGGAGAACGAAGTGCTTCAACGGCTCCATCGTTGATAACGACCGTCCCCTTGGCGAAGTCCTCGCTGTGGGCTATCCATTTCTTCATTCCCGAAGCCGCCGTCTGTGCCGGGTGGAACAGAGTGTGGGGAACCGCATGGTCGCCCTCCCCAAGCAGGAGGTCAATCAGGATATTAGGGCGTTTACCATTGGCAATCATCACTGCGATACCCTCTTCAGCCACCTTGGTGGCTATGCGGTACTTCGTTATCATCCCTCCCCTGCCCAGCGAAGAGCGCGATTCCGAAATATATTGCTCGGCGTCGGAAGACCGCCTTATATCAGTAATCAGTTCCGATTCAGGCAACTTGGGGTCACCGGTATACACCCCGTCGATATTGCTCAAAATGATCAGCGCCTGCATGTCCATCATCGACGCTATGAGCCCCGAAAGTTCATCATTATCGGTAAACATCAATTCCGTGACCGACACCGTGTCGTTCTCGTTGACAATAGGAATCACGTCATTATCAAGCATCACCTCCATACAATGACGCTGATTGAGATAATGGCGGCGGGTTGAGAAATTTTCCTTCGTGGTCAAAATTTGTCCGCAAGCCATTCCATGCTCACGGAAAAGCTCAAAATAGCGATTGATGAGCTTAGCCTGACCCACCGCCGAATAAAGTTGACGAGCCGACACCGAGTCAAGATTCTGGGCGAGATGCAGTTCACTGCGTCCCGAGGCTACAGCTCCCGATGAAATCATGATAACCTTCACCCCTTGGCGGCGCAAATCGGCAATCTGATCGACAATCGCCGACATCCGCGTGAAATCCAGAGAACCGTCGGGACGGGTAAGCACATTAGAGCCTATCTTGATCGCCACGCGGCTATATTTATGCTCGCTCATCTCTCACTCCTTTTCGTTATTGTCTTCACCGTTATTCCTTATCGCAACTCGACGGATCTTTCCGCTGATGGTCTTGGGAAGTTCTTTGACAAACTCCACGATGCGTGGATATTTATAAGGAGCGGTCACTCGCTTGACATGATCCTGAATCTCTTTTATCAACACAGCAGCCTCCTCCTCGGCGCGTCGCTCATAATCCTTGGCGAGCACAATCGTAGCTTTCACGACCTGACCGCGGATATCGTCGGGCACACCCGTAATGGCGCACTCAACGACGGCGGGATGAGTCATCAACGCGCTCTCCACCTCAAACGGACCGATGCGATAGCCCGACGATTTTATCACATCATCGGTTCTACCCACAAACCAGAAGTATCCGTCCTCGTCGCGCCAAGCCACATCGCCGGTGTAGTACAATCCGTCATGACAAGCCTGATGAGTGAGGCGCTCGTCATGAAGATACTCCTTAAACAGTCCGAGAGGACGTTTCTTGCCGTCAAGATGAACCACAATTTCGCCCTGCTCGCCATCCTCTACTGGGCGGCCGTCAGCGGCAATCAGGTCGATGTCATATTCCGGTCCCTTCTTACCCATGGAGCCGGGTTTCGGCTCAAGCCAGGGATAAGTGGCTATCGTAAGAGTGGTTTCAGTCTGTCCGAAACCCTCCATCAGTTTTATTCCGGTAAGTTTAAGCCACTCCTCATAGACGCTCGGATTGAGCGCTTCGCCGGCGATAGTGCAATATTTCAGCGTCGACAGGTCGAATTTCGACAAGTCCTCGCGTATCAGGAAGCGGAACACCGTGGGCGGAGCGCAGAACGACGTGATTCCGTAATTATGAATCATGTGGAGCACGTCGACCGGCTCAAACTTTTCAAAGTCATACACAAACACGTTGGCGCCGGCAATCCACTGCCCGTAAAGTTTTCCCCACACGGCTTTACCCCAGCCGGTATCGGCGAGAGTGAGGTGAAGGCTGTCTTCACCCAGGTTATGCCAGTAAGATGCGGTAATGATATGCCCCAGCGGATAAGTGAAATCATGAGCCACCATTTTAGGCTCGCCGGTAGTACCCGATGTAAAATACAATAGCGACACGTCGTCGTTAGTGTTGACCTCGGCGGGTCTCACCCATGGCTTGGCTTCTTCTATCGACTTATTGAAGTCATACCATCCTTCGGGCACCACGGGACCGGTTGAAATCAACGCTTTCAACGTGGGACACGACGGAAGCGCCTTCTCGATGTGATCCACCACGATGCGGTCGCCGGTGGCGATAATCGCCTTTATCCCCGCCATTTTACAACGATAGATGATATCCTTCTCAGTGAGCAGATGAGTGGCGGGAATGACCGTAGCGCCGAGTTTATGCAGAGCGATGATTGAAAACCAAAATTGATAGTGGCGCTTAAGAATCAGCATCACCATGTCGCCCTTGCCTATTCCGAGCGAGCTAAGGAAAGAGGCTGTCTTGTCACTCTCCCTCTTGATGTCGGCAAAGGTGAACTGAATCTTTTCCCCCTTGTCATTGGTCCACAACAATGCAGGTTTATCGGGAGCTTCAGCAGCCCATGCGTCTACCACGTCATAGCCGAAATTAAAATTTTCAGGAACATTCACATGGAAATTCTCCATGAAGTCATCGTAGGAGTCGAAAACGGTTTTATCAAGAAATCTTTCAAGCATATTTTTTATAGACTGTAGAAGTTAAATTGATCAGGAGATTATCGCAATGAACCGAGCCGCTTTATCGCCCACGGCGCGGAAACCGTGAGGCAATCGCGAGTCAAACATTATGCTGTCGCCCGAGTGCAGCCGCGTGAGCTTGCCCCCGACCGAAATCTCAATCTCCCCCTCAAGCATGTAATTGAATTCCTGACCCTCGTGAGTGTTGAACACGATGTGGCTCTCAGCAGGCGAAGGTTCGACCGTCACTATGAACGGAGCCATGCGGCGGTTGCGGAAGCCCGCCGCTATGTCCTGATAGCTGTAGGCTTTCGTGCGCTCAACTTTCACGCCCTTACCTGAACGGGTCACGTAATAAGCCGACATCTTAGGCTCCTCGCCAAACAGCAGGGCGGTCATCTCCACTCCATATTCCGACGCTATTTTGTAGAGCAGACTCACGGGGATGTCAACCTCCCCCCTCTCATATTTTTCGAAAGTCGAAACATCAACTCCACATTTTTCGCTCATCTCCTCGACGCTTATCTCAAGAGCGTCGCGAAGTCCTCTAAGCCGGCTGGCAACTTGCTGTATATGGTCCATAGACAGTTATTCAATATTAATATAATCGCAAAGATAAGAATTTAGAGCCGATTCGGCAAAAACAATCGTTCACCAGACATTGTTTATATTCCTGATGACACACAATTTTTTAACTTTTTTCTAAAATCAATATTATGAACGATCGACTCACCTACGAAGAAAAGAAAGAGCTCCCCGATTCAGTGTTCGGGCTTCCCGAACGCCGCGAATACCCGATGCCCGACGCCGCTCATGTACGCGCCGCCGAAGCCTATTTCAGATATTGCCCCGAGGAGCTGAAACCGAAACTCGCCAAGGCAATCCTTGCCCGAGCCAAGGAATATGGCGTGGACATCGAAAGCCCCACCATTCTTTCCTATGCTCAAGAATAACCGGCACGGTCAATCCATCTGCCGATAATTCTTTGCAAGTCCACCTTCGCTCGTCTCCTTATAGAGCGAGGGCAGGTCGTGCCCCGTTTGCTTCATCACCTCCACGACTCGGTCAAACGACACCCGGTGGGTGCCGTCGGTGAACGCCGCATAGGTATTGGAGTCAAGAGCGCGCGCCGCCGCATAGGCGTTACGCTCGATACACGGAATCTGGACCATCCCGCAAACGGGGTCGCACGTCATTCCCAAATGATGCTCAAGCCCCATTTCCGCAGCATACTCAATCTGGGCGGGACTTCCGCCAAACAGTTGCGAAGCGGCAGCCGCAGCCATCGAGCAGGCAACGCCGATTTCAGCCTGACATCCAGCTTCAGCGCCCGAAATCGAGGCGTTGTGCTTCACTATATTNCCCACGAGCCCGGCGGTGGCGAGCGCNCGGAGCACACGCATGTCGCTGAACTCGCGGCTCTTCTGCAAGTGATAGAGCACGGCGGGAAGCACTCCGCATGAGCCGCAAGTGGGCGCCGTCACGATGCAGCCTCCCGAGGCATTGACCTCGCTAACAGCAAGAGCGTAGGCGAACACCAGCCCGCGGGAGCGCACATTGTCCCTGAACCCCCGCGCCTTGATATAATATTCCGAAGCCTTGCGCCTGAGATTGAGCGGACCCGGAAGAACCCCCTCCTCATCAAGACCGCGTTCAACAGCTTCGCGCATGGTAGTCCACACTTCGGCAAGGAAATCCCACAAATCGGGACCTTCGCATTGAAGCACGTATTCCCAATAGCTTCGTCCCGTTCGCTCACACCATGACAGAATCTCCGTAAGGTGAGTCATCTCATACAGATCAGGAGTCTCCAACATCTTGGACCCTTCTTCGGCAAGCGCGCCGCCACCCACGCTATACACCGTCCAGTCGTCAAGCTCCTTACCCTCCGAATCATATGCCTTGAAATTCATTCCGTTAGGGTGATAGGGCAGAAACACATGAGGCTGCCATGCGATTTCAACCTCNCCGTGAGGCTCCAATGTCTCATTGATAGCCACGTCGGTCAAGTGCCCTTTGCCGGTCGCAGCAAGGCTACCATACAAAGTGACCTTGAATTTCACGGCATCAGGATGACGCTTCAGAAACATTTCCGAAGCCACTCTCGGACCCATCGTGTGGCTGCTCGACGGACCCCTCCCTATGCGAAAAAGCTCCTTTATTGATTTCATTTTCCTTTTATAAAAATGCCCGGCAACAAAGATAGCCAAAATTTGCGGCATTACCCTCCGTCGGCTCGGCAAAGCGAAAATTATTATGACAAAACACCGTGAATGCAAATATTTATCCCCCTATCACCGTTTAAAATACTTGATTGACAATGAATATTTACAAATAATTTTGTATCTTTGTGCGACTTTACCGGAATGTGCCTGTTCTCATTCCCGTAACTCATTAATTACCAGAAAACAAAATTAAAAACACAAAGCAATAAATGGCAACACTTGAAAAAATCCGCAAGAGATCGACTATGCTTCTCATCATTGTTGGTCTTGCCCTTCTGGCGTTCATCGTCGGCGACTTCTTCACTTCAGGCCGCACTTTATTTGGCAACGGAACCACCATCGCCAAGGTCGGCAACCACAAAATCGACATTCAGGAATTCCAACGCCGCTATGAAAGCGCCAACCAGCAATATCAGCAGCAGAACGCAAAAATCGACCCCGCGCAATTGCAGCAGAGCGTGCTCTATGGCATGATTCAGGAGCAAATCGTAAACGACGAAATGGAAGCGCTCGGAATCGAGGTGACCAATAGCGAGCTCACCGAGGCTATGCTCGGAGCCCGTCCCCACTACGCAATGCTCCAGTTCGCTCAGCAGATGGGCTTCCAGTCTCCGCGCGACATATATGACCTCGCCTACAACCCTGCAAAATTCGGCGACGTTCCCGCTGAATACGTTCAGCAAGCTCAGGCTCTCTGGCTCAATCAGGAGCAGCAGATGGAAAAATTGCTCAAACAGCAGAAATTCCAGTCAATGCTGATGGGTGCCCTCGTGGCAAACGACCTTGACGCCCGCGCTTACTATGACGGAAACGCTTCAACAAGCCACATCGCATACGCCCACAANAGCTATGCCGACATGCCCAACGACGAGTACCCCGTGAGCGCCAGCGAGCTCAAAGCTCAGTATGACAAGGACAANGAGCTCTACAAGCTCAAAGACGAGGTGCGTCGAGTGAAATATATCTCAGTCAACGTCGTTCCTTCTCAGGAAGACATCGCCGCTGCACGCGTACTTGTCGACACAACCTTGGCTCGCCTCGCTTCAACTCCCGAACTTGACGCCGTGAACGGCGACAGCAACTTCGGAGTGAACCGCGTGACTGAAGCCGCCTCAAAAATCACCAATCCTCAGATCAAGTCGTTCGTTACCGACAGCGTTGCCGGAAGCGTCAAAATGATTTCATTCATCAACGACGAATACACAATCGCCAAGCTCCTCGGCAAAAAAACAGCCGTTGACTCAATCAACATCGACATGCTCGACTATCAGGGCGATGCCGCAGGACTCGATTCAGTGATGACTGCCCTTAACTCAGGAAAGTCATTTGAAGATGTGCTCGCCATGAACGGAGTGCAGGGTGGACAGGCTGACCTCTGGCAGGAACTCGCCGCCGCTCCCGACAATGAAATCAAGACCCGCATCCTCGAAGCCGGCAACGGATACTTCATCGCCGACAGCGCCGCAAACAACGCCCGCATAATCCGCGTCAACACCAAGCGCGCTCCCGTCACCCTCTATGACTACGCAACCGTTTCATATCAGGTTTACCCCTCTGACGCCACTATCGCAAAACTCAACGACGACCTGGCGGCATTCATCGGCTCGGTAGCTTCTGCCGACTCGCTGACATTCGCCAACGCGCTCAACGCCGGCTACACTCTTCAGCCCGCAATGGTGACTGCAAGCAGCGCCAATCTCGGCAACCTCCCCTACACCCGCAATGCGGTTAAATGGGCGATGGACGCTAAGAAAGGACAGATTTCTCCCATCCTCGAGGACGGACAGAACGACCTGCTCGTAGTAGTCGCTCTTGAAGACATCCTCAAGCCCGGCTACATCCCCGTTACCGACGCTGACGTTCGCGACGCACTCACCGAAAAGGTGCGCAACGAAAAGAAGGGCGCCGCCCTCATCGAGCAGTTTGCCGGCAAGGCTAACGATGTTGCCGGATACGCTCAGCTCATGAAGAGCAACGTCGACTCTACCGACGTGACATTCGGACAGATCTTCATCCCCGGCATCGGCGCGATGGAGTCTCAGTTGCTCGGTCAGGTGCCCGTTACCGCCAAAGGCGTTGTAACCGGTCCCGTGAAAGGCAACAACGGAGTATATGTATATGTAGTGTATGACGTTGACAATGAATCACGCCCCTACGAATACCTCGAAAATGCCGCTCGCTACAACCAGCAGTTCGGCAACCAGGCAGTGCTTCAGAATTTCTTCGACATCATGATGGAGAAAACCGACATCAAGAACAACACCTTGNAATTCTACAACGACTAATCCCCTTATAGCCAATATAAACAATGACGGCATGAGCAATTGCTCATGCCGTCATTGTTTATACGGGTTTATGCTTTACTTACTCCTTTTACTCAAAAGCAACTATCACTCCATAAAGCAACAGTTTCTATACACTACCTGATTCAATATATTTTGGGCTGTCCTAATGCCATAGAATACTCAATTCTAACTCCAAGGGCATTCATTATGCGGTAAAAGGTTGAAATACGGGGCTCGGTCATACCTTTCTCAACATGGGAAATGTATGAACGGTTACTGCCAATACGGCGTGCAAGTTCTGCTTGAGTTATTTTTGCTTTCTTTCGAGCATCCTCTATAATCTGACCGGTATAAAAGGCATACGCCTTTTCTTCCGCCTCAATACGTTCCTTAGTCCCCGATACCCCAAACTGTGCATCAAGAACACTGTCATAATCAACTATCTGATGATTGTTTGTCTGCATAATATGCCTCCTTTATTTTTATGATCATATCTCGTCCTCTCAGAAATAAGGGCGAGAGAAGTTTCTATTTTGAGGTCATTATGTTGAGGACAAGATGATCGGTCTCCAACATCGCCTCGCGCCCTATCGACGTGAGATTATGTATCGTGGCATCCACATCATCGCTAACGATTCCCTCTACCGAGGTGACACATTTTCCGTTCATGGCAAGCATCGCCGACATCATCGCCGTCGACACGCCCGATGAAATCTTCATGGAACATGACGGCTTGGCTCCGTCACATATCATTCCGGTAAGATTGGCAATCATATTCTTGACCGCCGAACACACCTGAGGATAATCTCCTCCCATCAGATAAACCAATGCCGCCGACGCTCCGGTCGAAGCGACAACGCAGCCACACAACGCTGAAAGCCTACCCAGGCTCTGCTTGATATAGATACTTGTAAGATGGCTGAGTATCAACGCCCTTATGGTCTGCTCATCAGTTGCCTTGATATCCTCGGCGAAGCTCACCACCGGCATCGTTGCGGTAATTCCCTGATTACCGCTGCCCGAATTGGACATCACCGCAATAGGAGCGCCACCCATGCGTGCGTCACACGCAGCCGAGGTGTAGGAAATCATGTGCTCCACGGGGGTGTCGCCAAAATAGCGTATACCGCAATTCCTTATCGTAGAGCCCAGTGAGTGTCCATATTCCCCTTCAAGAGCCACATTGGCGGCAGCAGTATTGAGCCTTTTCGCTTCCATAATGAATGAAATATCTTCCAATGGAGCCGTTGTAGCAAATTCATAAACCTTGGCAAGGTTGAGCTCCACATCGTCGCTTTCGGCGTTATTGACAGCGCCTGCCGCCTCCTCATCAAGCAGCACCTCCCNGCCACGGCTTAGATAAACGAATCCCGTGTGAGCCCGCGATATAACAGCACGCGCCGTGTCGGTGCCGGCAGTGACAGTCACGTCGATGTGAAGATTGGAAGGGGCATCTTTAAANAGCCCTATTTTNATTCGTCCNTCNTCTATATAGGCGCGTCCCTTTTCAACTGCGTCGGCGTTAACGTCGCGGAGCACCTCCAGCCCATATTCCGATTTTCCGGTCAAGGCGCCTAAAGCTATCGCTATCGGCAACCCGATCATGCCTGTTCCGGGTATTCCTACCCCCATAGCATTCTTGAGAATGTTGCTGCTGAGACGCGCCTCTATCGATTCAGGGATTCGTCCGAGAAGTTCCGAAGCCTTCGCCACACACAACGCCACAGCCGCCGGCTCAGTACATCCTATCGCCGGAACCACCTCCCTTTTTATAAGAGCGATTATTTCATCGAGCGCAGTTCTGTCCATATATTTCTTCAAATTGGTTTTCCATCAAAAATGCCACGAGAAACCGAGAGTGTCCTGCTCCGTCGTTTCCCGTGGCATCGATATCTAAAATTTCCGTTTACTTCTTGATTGTCACTTTGAAATCGTCAAGATCCATCCAGCCGCGTTCTTTTCCTGCGGGCTGAACTGAAATGAATCCCACGCGGGCGCCAATCCATGTTCCCTCACGAGCCTTGAACGGCTTGCCGCAAGGAATGAATTTTTTGCCGTCGAGCGAATAAGAGAATTTGCACTCGCCGCCGGGAGCCACGTGAACGCGCAACCATATATCCATCTCCTCTACGAATCGTCCGCCCGACTGATAAGCCTTTGTCGGTTTAAGAGTGGCAAGAGTTTCAGTAGTTTGAGGTTTGCCCTTGTCAGCAGCCTTGCACTCAAGCTGCTTCAAAAGGAAGTTGTCGCCTTCGCGCTGAAGAGTTATCGCGCCATAGTCACGACCCATGATAATGAGTCCCGACTCCTGTCCGTCGGCATTTGCCACTACCTTTACCTTGGCGGTTGCTGTAAAGTCGTCAGCCATGAACTTCTGAGTCAGCATGTTGGGCACCTTCCACAAGTTTGCCTCGTCGCCGGTCAGCTTATGACCGTAGATGCGATAGTAACCGAGATCGGAAGGAAGACCGAAAGTCATGTCGTAGTTACAGTTCCACTGCCACTGCAGCCCCAGNTCGCGGGTATTGAAATCATCGTCAACCTGCATCTCGTATTTGGGCTGTCCCTCTACAGGCATACGGTAAGTGCGAACAGGCTCGCCGCAACCGTCGCCATCCTTGTCTACACCGATCACAGGCCAGTCGTTGACCCAAGTCATCGGGTTGAGGTGAACAACTCGTCCCATGTAGTCACGATCCTGGAAATTGAGGAACCACGACTCGCCTGAAGGAGTTTCAACCCAACCGCCCTGGTGAGGACCGTTGATGTCGCTGTCGCCCTGAGCCATCACGATCTTGTTTTCGTAGGGTCCGTAGGGCGACTTTGAACGAAGAGCCACCTGCCAGCCGGTGGGCACGCCACCTGCCGGAGCAAGGATATAGTAGTAACCGTTGCGCTTATAGAATTTCGGTCCTTCAATGGTGAAATCGCCATGATAAGTGCCGTCATAAACCAGCACCGGGTCTTCAAGCAGCGACTTTCCGTCGGGAGCCATCTCGCTCACGGTGATGATGGCGTTAAGNCCTGAACGGCTCGCAGCCCATCCGTTCACCAGATAAGCCTTGCCATCCTCGTCCCAAAGCGGAGTCGTGTCGATGATTCCCTTGGCGGGATAAACAAGAACAGGCTTTTCCCATTCTCCGAGGGGATCCTTGGTCTTAACCATGAACACGCCATAGTCGGGGTCGCCCCAATAGATATAGAATTCACCGTTGTGGTAGCGGATTGAAGGAGCCCACACACCGCAACCGTGCTGCGGAGTGGCATAATGATCGAGCGGCTCTACTNNCGGGAGGGCGTAGTNCACGATGGTCCAGTTCACCAGGTCCTNGGAATGAAGGATAGGCAGAGCAGGNGCANTGNCGAAGCTCGACGCAGTCATATAGAAATCATCGCCCACAGCAACAACATCGGGGTCGCTGTAGTCAAGATTCAAAACAGGATTGGTGTAAGTCTTCTGAGCGCTTTGTGCGGGAAGAGCCACACACACCGACATGAGCGACGCAGCGGCAAGCACAAGTGAAGAAAGTCTCTTGTTCATTAGGTATTGTTTAAGTTTTTAATCTTAGCAAAGATAAGTAAAAAATCTGAACCTGCAAGCAGCAATCGGCTCAAACCGTCACCTCCTTTGCCACAAGGGTTAGAATTATTGTTTTTTATACTCTACTGCGGCAGCCTCGATAGGAAGGCAGTCGACATAGTTCTTTATATACCGGTTGAATCCCTCAACGTCTTCAGCCGTGGGAATTATCTCAAAACCGATATCGCCGGCAAACACTTTCTTGTCAAGGAACTCGGCAAGGTCGCTACCATCCTCGTTATTGACAAGATAGGACGCAAGGAGAGCCATGCCCCATGCGCCGCCTTCGCCGGCTGTCTCCATCACAGATATAGGCGAATTGAGCGCGGCGGCAAGCACCCTCTGCCCCACTCCGGGAGTCTTGAACAGTCCGCCATGCCCCGTTATCCTGTCGACTTTGATTTTCTCCTCGTTAAACAGGATGTCGTTGCCGATTTTCAACACGCTCACCGAAGCATAGAGATTGGCGCGCATGAAGTTGGCAAGGCTGAACTTGTCATCGACCGAGCGGACGAACAGCGGGCGCCCTTCGACCAATCCCGTCACAGGCTCGCCTGAGAAATAGTTGTAAGCCATGAGTCCGCCGCAATCAGCATCGCCCGTCATAGCCTTGTTATACAGCCTGCCGTAGATTTCGTTCATGTCAACCTCGATGCCCATAAGCTCGCTGTACTCGCGGAAGATATTGACCCAGGCGTTGAGATCGGAAGTGCAGTTGTTGCAATGCACCATCGCTACGGGACTACCGTCGGGCGTGGTCACGATATCGATAACCTCATAGGGCTTCGAAAGATCCTTCTCAAGCACAATCATCGAGAACGAAGATGTACCCGCCGAAACATTGCCGGTGCATTTTTTTACAGCATTAGTCGCAGTCATTCCGGTTCCGGCATCGCCCTCGGGAGGACACACAGGGATTCCCGGCTGAAGATGTCCCGAGATGTCAATGCTCTTCGCTCCTTCGGGAGTGAGGAACCCCCCGCTCTCGCCGGCGACAAGCACCCGCGGAAGAATATCCAGGAGAGTCCACCGATATCCTTTGTCGGCAACAAGACGGTCAAACTTCTCGACCATCTCCATCGAATAGTCCTTGGTTTCGGGATCGATCGGGAGCATTCCCGAAGCGTCGCCTATGCCGAGAACGCGCTCACCGGTTATCTGCCAGTGAATGTAGCCGGCAAGCGTGGTAAGGAAATCTATTTCCCTCACGTGCTCCTCGTTGTCGAGGATAGCTTGATAGAGATGGGAGATGCTCCAGCGCAACGGGATGTTGAACACAAAGAGTTCCGAGAGCTCGGCGGCGGCGCGTCCCGTGTTAGTATTGCGCCACGTGCGGAACGGTGTCAGAATCTTGCCCTCCTTGTCAAATGCCATGTAGCCGTGCATCATCGCGCTTATCCCTATAGCGGCAAGGCGCTCGATNTCCACGTCATAGAGTTCCTTGACCTTAGCCCTCAGGTCGCGATAGCAATCCTGGAGCCCGAACCACACAGCCTCAACGCTGTAGGACCACAAGCCGTCGACAAGCTGATTTTCCCATTCGTGGCTACCCTGCGCGATAGGGCGGTTGTCCTCGTCGATCAGCACCGCTTTAATGCGGGTAGAGCCAAACTCTATGCCGAGGATGGCTTTACCCGATTCTATTGTCGATTTAGCGTCCATCGCTTATTTATTAAGCAAGTAATAAACTTCGTTGTAACGCAGCTCCTTTTTGAAATTGCTGATAGTGGTGTCCTTGTCGATACGCACCATTTCGATGCCGGCGATTTCGGCATAATCTTCCCAATATTCAGGAGTGATGTCATAGGAGAAGCACGAGTGATGAGTGCCGCCCGCAAGAATCCACGCAGCCGCGCCTGTCTCGAAATCAGGCATCGGAATCCACAGCGCCGACGCTACGGGAAGTTTCGGAAGCGGCTTGGACTTGATGCATTCAACGTCGTTCACAATCAGGCGGAAACGGTTACCCATATCGATGACGGTGGCGGTGATACCCGCGCCGGGCTTGGATGTGAACACAAGGCGAGCCGTCTGAGCCTTGCGGATACCGATTCCAAGATGATGCACCTCAAGACGCGGTTTCTGCTCGGCGATGAGCGGGCATATCTCAAGCATGTGAGCCTGAAGGATTGAACTCTGCGCGCCGTTGAAATTGAGCGTATAATCTTCCAGGAACGAGCATCCGCCCTTAAGCCCCTGGGTCATGTACCACACGGTGCGGTAAAGTGCCGCCGACTTCCAGTCGCCTTCAGCGCCGAAGCCATATCCCTCTTCCATGAGACGCTGCGAAGCGAGACCCGGAATCTGGTCAAAGCCGACGAAATTAGGATCATTGATGTCGGCGGTGCCGAGGTCGTCGAAATTGGTGGTAAAGCCTTTGGCTCCCTTATCCTTCAGGCAGCTGCGTATGGCGAGCTCAGCCTTGGCGGCGCTGCGCACCGACTTATATCCTACTGTTCCCTCGCGGGCAAGTTCGGGGTCATAGTCATAGAGCGAGAAATAGGTCTTCATCAGCTCGGTGACATCGTCCTCGTTCACCTTCTTATAATATTCCATCAACTCGCTCACAGGGCAATAGTCCACGTGATAGCCGAGCTGCATTTCAGCCTCCACCTTGTCACCGTCGGTCACAGCCACGTTGTTCATCTGATCGCCGAAGCGCACGATGAGCATGTCTTGAGCATCGGCCCATGCGGCGGCTACTCTCGACCACACGGCGATTTTGGACTGAGTGGCNGGATCGCTCCAGTGGCCCACAACCACCTTGCGTCTCACTTTCAAGCGGGCGCAGATGTGTCCGAATTCACGGTCGCCGTGAGCCGACTGGTTAAGATTCATGAAATCCATGTCCATCGTTTCCCAGGGAATCTCGGCATTATACTGGGTGTGGAGATGTAGCAGCGGCTTGCGAAGTTGCTGAAGCCCGTGAATCCACATCTTGGCGGGAGAGAAAGTGTGCATCCAGGTGATCACACCCACACACTTATCGTCGCCGCTGGCAGCTTTCATAACCGCCTCTACCTCTTTCGACGAGTTAGCGGTGCCTTTATACACGATTTTTATGGGAAGATTGCCCGAATCATTCAGTCCGGCAACCATCTCCTTTGAATGGGAGTCAACCACTTTCACTGCATCTCCGCCATAGAGAAGCTGGGCGCCTGTCACCCACCACACTTCAAGATTATCAAAAACTTTGCTCATGATTATTTTTGTTTTTATTATTCAATTATCAGTTTATCCTTCTGTTTCACCGCTGCCCGTAATAAGCGCCGGGACCATGCTTGCGGTTGAAATGCTTCTCGACAAGAAGTTGATTCATCGTCAACGCCGGGTTCACCATATAGGCGATGCTCGCCATCTTAGCCACCTGCTCCATCACCACCGCGTTGTGGACGGCGTCGTGAGGATTCTTACCCCAGGCAAAAGGACCGTGGTTCTTTACGAGCACTCCAGGAGTGTGCATGGGATTCATCCCTTCAAACCGCTTCACGATCACGTTTCCGGTTTCAAGCTCATAATCNCCCTCGACCTCCTCCTTCGTCATGTCGGGAGTGCAGGGAATGGCGTTATGGAAATAGTCGGCATGGGTAGTGCCGATATTCGGAAGGTCGACGCCCGCCTGAGCCCATGCGGTAGCGTAGGTGGAATGGGTGTGTACCACACCCCCTATTTCGGGAAACGCCTTGTAGAGCGCCAGATGGGTGGGAGTGTCCGACGAAGGGCGCAGCGAGCCTTCGACCACATTCCCGTCAAGGTCCACAACCACCATGTCGTCCACTTTCATCACGTCATAGTCCACTCCGCTCGGCTTTATCACCACGAGTCCCGATTCACGGTCAATACCCGAAACATTGCCCCAGGTGAAGATGACAAGTCCGTGCTTAACCAGGTCGAGATTCGCCCGGAACACTTCTTCTTTCAGTTTTTCAAGCATGATAACTATATCTTAAATTTTAATGTTTCATTATATGACTCCCGGTTGAAGCGGAACATCGCCGCCCCGCGCCGCGAGTTGATTTTGTCTATCCTGTCGGTCTGCTCTATACACTTGTTGTCGAGCAGCTGACGGCGAAAATTGCGCTTGTCCACGCTCCTGCCCAGAATACGTTCATAGAGCATCTGAGCCTGCGTCAAGGTGAACATCTCGGGTAGCAGATTGAAAGCCACCGGCTCGCTCGCCACCTTGCGGTGAAGCGCGTCGAGCGCGCGCTCGATCATGAGCGGATGGTCAAACTTCAGTTCGGGAAGGCGCTCCACTCCAACCCACTCGGCATCATACCGTCCCACNCTCTCGTCGANNGCCGCGNCGCTCTTTATCAGCGCGAAATAAGCCACCGAGATCACCCTCTCGCCGGGGTCGCGGTCAAGAGCGCCGAATGCGCCCACCTGCTCCATGTATATGTCGTCAAGACCGGTAAGCTCCGACAGCACCCGGGTAGCCGCCTCGTCGAGCGTTTCGTCGTGCCTGACGAATCCGCCCATCAGCGACGGCACTCCGCGGTGAGGCTCAAACTTTCGCGGCGCGAGAAGCACGCTGAGCTCCCCGTCGTGAAGACTGAACAGAATGCAGTCCACACTGACCGGATAGCGGTCATGGACGGAGTAATAAGAGCCCGGAGCCAAGTCGAAAGCGTCAGGAGTAGTCATGCCGCTACCAGAAATACCAATAGAACGCCACTGTTATGCCGAGAATGATGACGGTGTGCGTCACGTCCCATGCGTTCCAGCTCGCACGGGTAGCCGCCTTCTGCTCGGCGGTCGAAGTGCCGAAGACGAGTCCCCTGATCTTCTCCTCAGAGGGAGCTTTCGTGAAGAGGCTCACCACAATCACGACAAGAATGCAGAACACGAGCATCCAGCCACAGAAGAACAGCCAGTTGGAATCATAGAACATCCACTTGAACCAGTTCTGATTGCCGGGAAGCTCGGGAGCGTTGCTATAATAGATTTTTGAGCATAGGCGGGTGATGCCGATAACAAGTCCGGCGATAAGTCCCCACATGCCACCCTTGGCGGTTGCGCGTTTCCAGCACACACCCATCAGGAACGCTGCGGCGATACCCGGAGCGAGCACCGACTGCACGTCCTGGAGATAGTTATAGAGCACGTCGCCGATCGAACGCATCACCGGAATCCACAACACTCCGAGAACAACGATCACCACCGTTGCGACCTGTCCTATGCGAACAAGTTTCTTCGGGTCGGTTTTTGGTTTATAGCGCTGGTAGAAGTCGATGGTAAACAACGCTGCCGACGAGTTGAACAGCGATGCGAGCGAACTCATCAGGGCGGCGAGAATACCACACACGATAAGCCCCTTCACTCCGGCAGGGAGCAACTTGGCTACAAGCACAGGGAAAGCGGCATCGGGGGTGGACAGCTTGAACACCTCGCCGTTGACCTCGATTCCGCGGGTGTGGAGAGCGAAAGCGATCATGCCCGGAATAAGGAACAGGAACACCGGCAGCAGCTTCAGATAGGCGCCGAAGATGGTGCCTCGGCGAGCCTCTCTCTCATCCTTTCCCGAAAGAACGCGCTGAACGATGAACTGGTCGGTACACCAGTACCAGAAACCGATCACCGCCGAGCCGATAAGNGCGCCGAGCCAGGGATACTGAAGGTCGCGGTTGTCGCGTATAAGGTTGGTCATCGTGTCGCCATAGTCGTTGACCACAACTTGCGAGCATGTCGCCATCATTTCATCCCATCCGCCGAGAGCCTTCAATCCAAGCACGAGGATGATCAGCGAGCCAAGCAGGAGGATAGGTGTCTGAAGCACCGAGGTGTAAAGCACCGATTTCATACCGCCGACAATCGTGTAGAGCGCCGTGAGCAGCACAAGCCCTATCGCAGCGANCCAGAAGNAGTCGATGCNCCAAAGGGTGTCGATGCCGAACNCCTGCTGAAACACGAGNCCGCCGGCATAAACCGTCACGGCGACCTTCGTCAGCACGTAGCTTATGAGTGATATGAGCGAGAGAATCGTGCGCGAAGCCGAGTTATAGCGGCGTTCGAGAAACTCAGGCATCGTATAGACCATGCTTCGGGTGTAGAACGGAACAAACACCCAGCCCAGGATGAGGATCATCCATCCCTGAATCTCCCAGTGAGCCATTGCCATNCCGCTNGANGCNCCNGCGCCNGCAAGACCGATNAGNTGCTCNGAACCGATGTTTGANGCGAAAATNGANGCNCCGATGGCNATCCANGTNGCNTCCTTNCCNCCCANGAAGTAGTCGGCGGCATTGTTCTGCTTCTGCCGCAGAACCCAAACGATGATGCCTATCAGGGCTATGAAAAACAGCCCGATGACAATCCAGTCAAGTAATTGCATTTGTGATATAGTTTGAATTGGTTATTATTCTTTCACTCCGAACTGATAGATGCAATGGCTCGTGTAGGTCGCTCCCGGCTCAAGCCATGCCGAAGGCCATTCAGGCTTGTTGGGGCTGTCGGGATAATGCTGGGTTTCGAGAGCCACGCCGGTATTGCGCTCGTAAGCCACACCGCCTTTACCCTTCACGGTTCCGTCGAGGAAATTGCCGGCATAGAACTGCACGCCCGGCTCGTCGGTGTAGACCGTCAGCACGATGCCGCTCCAGGGCGAATACATCTCTACTGCGGGCACGGTGATGTCGCCGGCGGTGTTGAGCACCCAGTTGTGGTCATAACCCCCGCCGTAAATCACCTGCGTGTCGGTCACCGATTCGCCATAACCCTCTCCGATGGCGCGGGGCGCGGTGAAGTCCATCGCCGTTCCGCCTACGGGAAGAATCTCGCCGGTGGTCATGAAAGTCGAGTCGACAGGGGTGAAACTGTCGGCGTTTATATAAATAATGTGGTCGAGCACATCCTTCGACGGGTCGCCGCCAAGATTGAAATAGGAGTGGTTGGTGAGATTTATCGGCGTTTTCTTGTCGGTCGTCGCGGTGTAAGTGATGTCGATCGCATTGTCGGCAGTGAGGCGGTAGGTCACCTCGGCTTTCACCTCGCCGGGAAANCCGTTGTCNCCNTCNNGCGAAAGCATCNCAAGCGTGNGGGTCGAGTCGGTCGCCTCCTTCACGTCATAGACCTTGTATTGCCATCCCCGGGGACCTCCGTGGAGAGTGTGTCCGAAATTATTGACCGGCAGTTTCACCGTGTCGCCGTCGACCACTATTATGCCATGCCCTATGCGGTTGGCGTAGCGTCCTATCGCCGCGCCGAAGTCAGTCGCATTGTTTTCCGGGAAATAAGCCTGGATGCTGTCAAAACCCAGCACCACGTCACGCATCTTCCCATCGCGGTCGGGAACGGCTATCGACACGATGCGTCCGCCATAGTTGGTGATGCACACCTCCATGCCCGATTCGTTTTTAAGCGTGTATAATCCGGTGGTTTTTCCATCGACCTCAGCCGTGAATTTGTCAGGGTCAAGCCCTGAAGCGGTCACATCGGCGGCTTTTCCGCCATGATTGCACGAACTGAAAGCCGATGCGGCGACAACCGCCGCGGCAATGATTTTGGCATAATGCATGGTACTTAAATTTAATGAGTTAATTAATGGGTGTAAAATTAACACCCATTCCGCCCCGTTCCAAATAAAATAATATGTTTTTAAACATAAAATCCTCGTTCACCCGCCATTTCGTGCATTATTCTGCGCCTTATGCCGACAAATCATTTGTTTATTTGCGGCAAAGAAGTTAATTTTGCGCCGGCTAAACGATTAAAAGCCATCGTCATGCGACGATTATTGTCTAACTAATTTTACCAATACTTGGACACTGACCCGTTACCAGCCACTAATCCCGTATTCGGCATTATTCTGGCTGCCAATCAATTATTCACCGTCGAGCCGCCAACTCTCGGCAGCGTCATCGCGCTCGTCACGGCGGCGTTCGCCTTGCTTATTTCCGGATTTGTATCAGGAAGCGAAATTTGTTACTTTTCGCTCACTCCCGACCAGCGCGAGGAACTCTCCGACAGCCCTTCGGGACCGGCGATCGACCGCTTTCTTGAAGCGCCCGAACGCTTGCTTGCTACCATTCTCATCGCCAACAATCTCGTCAACGTAACCATCGTCATCCTCTGTAATTTCGCCTTTAACCAGATTTTCACATTCCACAGCGGGGTTGTCGACTTCATTTTCCAGAGCGTCGTGCTCACATTCCTCATCCTGCTTTTCGGCGAAATCCTCCCCAAACTCTATGCCAACACCTACACCGTGAAGTGGGCAAAGATGGCGGCGCCCGGAATCACGGCGGCAATACGCCTGTTCTTCCCCATCTCCTCGATGCTGGTCAAGAGCACGAGCATCGTCAACCGGGTGGTCACGAAGAAAGCTGACAACATTTCGGTCGACGACCTTTCCCAGGCGCTGGAAATCACCGACATGAAGTCGGTTGCCGACGACAAGGAGATGCTCGAAGGCATCCTTGAATTCGGCGACACCACCGCATCGGAAATCATGACTCCGCGCATCGACATGACCGACATCGACATCACCTCATCCTTCGACGACGTGATGAAAATCGTGATCGAAAGCGGATTCTCGCGCCTGCCCGTCTACGAAGGCACCGACGACAACATCAAGGGTGTCCTCTACAGCCGCGACCTGCTCCCCTACATCGGCAACACCGACCCCGATTTCAAGTGGACATCCCTACTGCGCGAGCCCTACTTCGTTCCCGAGTCGCGCATGATCGACGACCTCCTCGAAGACTTCCGCCGCCGCCACATCCACATGGCTATCGTCATCGACGAGTTTGGAGGAACCCAGGGCATTGTCACCCTCGAAGATGTGCTTGAAGAGATCGTGGGCGACATCAACGACGAGTATGACGAAGAGGAGGTTACCTATAAGCGGCTCCCCGACGACACCTATATCTTTGACGGCAAAACGCTTCTCACCGACTTCTTCCGCATCACCGACGTGAACGAAGAGGATTATGCCGAAATGACCGAGGATTGCGACACACTCGCCGGAATGCTTCTCGCCATCAAGGGCGACTTCCCCAAGGCGAAGGAATCAATCGTCTACCGACGCTTCCGCTTCCTCGTGCTGTCGATCGAGCGCCACCGCATCGCCGACGTGCGTGTAAAAGTAATGCCCGAAGAAGCATAATCTCCATGAAACCCGTTGTTTTGGCACGACTCCTTTCAGCTGCGGCGCTCGCCTATGCGTCGATGTCATGCTCAGGCGGCGGTGACACTGCCGTGCCGCGGCGCGACGCCTATCCGCGGGTGCAGCTCTACGACACCGTTTATGTCAATCTTGCCGACATCCCCGTAACCCTCGCCGTCAACTCCGGAGCCACCGCGCGGGTCGAGGAAAAGTCACCCTCCACCAGCTGGATCAACATCGACTATCCGCGCTACGGCGCAGTCGTCAGGCTCACCCTTCAGCAGCTTTCAGGCGACTCGCTCCTCCGCGCCGTCGACAATCGGTTTCAGCGCGCGTCGCTCGACATCGGCGGCAACACCACCGAAGTCACCGAGCTCACTTCACCTGCCGGAGTCAGCGCCACCCTCATGCTCACCCCCTCGGCAGCAGTAACGCCGATCCACTTCATCGCCACCGACAGCGCGGGCTTCATCCTGTCGGGCGCTGCCGAATTCAAGCATCCGGGCATCGAGGCAAACGCCCCCGCCGTCGCCGCAATCCATGCCGACCTCCTCCGCGCCGCCAAAACCCTCACCCCGTCATCCCGATAACTCATTTATCGCCATAGTGTCCCTCAAGGTCCACTACGATGACAACCACCATGTCATCGTGAATGTCATAAATTATGCGGTCATGAGCCGTGATATGCCGTGAATAGGTCATATCCCCGCCTCCAACAAGCGGCTCGGGATGACCTATGCCGTGCCGAGGATCTTCAGCTATAGCAAGCACAATCTTCACGAGCTTTTTGTGAAGAGCGGGATTGGACTTCTTCCACTTGGCAATTACTTTCTCCACCTTGGAGTCAAAACTCACCTTATACATCAGAGCGAGTTTAGATAGTTCTCTATATCCTCCTTAGTCGAACACACTACACTCTTCCCTTCTCGGTATTCCCTACGCGCTTCATCAATGCGCTGCTGCAGTTCGGGAGTTATCATTAAATCTTCCCTCCCTATGCTCACGAGAGCGTAAAGCTGATTTTTGCGCCTTATCAACACCTGTTCGCCATTGTCCGCGCGCATGAACGACTCGGCGAGATGGTTGCGGTAATCTCTAACTGACAATACTTCCATGATCATAACAATTTAAAATTCAGCGTAAATATAATTCCATTTTAATAAAAAAACAAATTTGCGCGCAAAAATGTGTACACTCCATGCCATTCCCTCCCGTTATTCCCGCTGCAAACCATAGCCATTTTCAAAAAAAAATCATTACTTTTGCGGCTATGATAAAAAATCTTCTTTTCGACCTGGGCGGAGTCATCATGGACATACGCCGACAAAACTGCGAAGACGCGTTCCGCGCCCTGGGGATGGCTGACATCGGCGATTTCCTCGGCGACTACGGGCAGACGGGACCCTTCGCCGCGCTTGAAGAAGGAGCCATCGAGCCCTCGCAGTTCCGCGACGAAATACGCCGCCACATCCCCCATCCCGTCACCGACGCCGAGATCGACCATGCTTTCAACCGCTTCCTTGTCGGCATCCCCGTCAAGCGCCTTGAGATGCTCCGAGAGCTCCGCCGACGCTACCGCATCTACATGCTGTCCAACACCAACCCCATCATGTGGAACAGCAAAATCGCCGACGAATTCCGCAAGGAGGGGCTCACCCGCGANGACTACNTNGACGGCANGGTCACCTCTTTCGAAGCGAAATGNTACAAGCCCGNCCCCGCCATCTTCCGCTACGCCGAGCGTCATCTCGGCATCAACCCCGCCGAGACTCTCTTCTTCGACGACTCCAGCGCCAACGTCGACGCCGCAATCGCCCTGGGCTTCAAAGGCGCCCACGTGGCTCCCGGAACCGAATTTTATCAACTCCCCATAACCGACTAAACGCCATGAAAGTCATAAACTTCGCCGAATTCCCCTCGGTAATCAACCAGTACATGATGGAGCTCCGCAACGTCGACATCCAGAACGACCGACTCCGTTTCCGCCGCAATCTTGAGCGCATCGGCGAGCTCATAGCCTACGAAATCAGCCACACGTTCAACTACCGCAAAGAAAAAATCACCACGCCGCTCGCCCCCATGAAGTGCGACGTCATTGCCGACCAGATCGTTCTCGGCACCATCTTCCGCGCCGGCGTACCCTTCCATCAGGGCTTCCTCAACATCCTCGACCGCAGCGAAAACGCTTTCGTCTCCGCCTATCGAAAATACAAGGAGAAAGAGAGCTTTGACGTGTTCATCGAATACATCGCCTCACCCCGCCTCGACGGAAAAACCCTCATCCTCGTCGACCCCATGCTCGCCACCGGAGCCTCAATGGAGCTAAGCTACCGCGCCCTCCTCACCAAAGGCACCCCCGCCCGCATCCACATAGCATCGGTCATCGCATCGCAGCAAGCTGTCGACTACGTGAAAGAGCACTTCCCCGCCGAAAAGACAACACTGTGGGTAGCGGCTATCGACCCCGAAATCAACGCCCACAGCTACATAGTACCCGGGCTCGGCGACGCCGGCGACCTCGCCTACGGCACCAAATCATAATGCATAATGCAGAATTCATAATGCACAACTCCGCGAGCCTGAAAGGCTCACCCCTATGGATAACCCGGCACTACGAGCGAAGCGAGGTGTGCCGGGATCACCGAAACAAAAGAT
>WFMA01000040.1 GCA_009177195.1 Bacteroidales bacterium
AGTGTCGCACGATGTCGCGCGGCGAGATGATAGAGAAGCTCCGGGCTTTGCAGATGTATTGATTGCTATAGGGCTCCCTCTTCGACGAGGACACACACGCGNTCTATTATAGCATCCTCNTTGTTTTTGTCGGGGCGGTANGAGGATTTTAGATTCACTCCGAAGAAGTGTCCGAAAGTTTGCCAGAATCCAGCCCTGAAAGTGCCTAAAAAAGCTTTCAGGATGGAGTAGCTGCTTTGGTTTGTTTCACGATTTATGAGCTTGACAAGCATTTTGCCCTGTGATTTGGTGAATTTTTTCAGTTCAGGCTTGTACTGGGCGAAAATCTCTTTTTCCATTCTCGACAGATACTCTTCACGCTCTTTCTGAGTGGGAAAAGTTTCTATATATTCGTAGGTTTCGAGGAGGGTTTCAGCTATGAGTTTAGCGTAGGGGAGGGTGCGCTTCACATCCCTGACCGTTCGCCAATAGAATTGTTCCTGCTTCTTGTTTTTGAACTTCATGGCGGGAAAGACGGTGATGTTGTTCAGCACGACCATCAGCGCAGTGTCGCCTTCCTCGGTTATGAAATGATAACGTCCTTCCACCGGTTTCTGCACGGGGCTGGGAGGAACCGGCACACCGTTGCTGTCCACTTTTTGGGCTAAAGCGGTGACATGGAAGAGCATTATAGCTATGATGGCATAAAACAATCTCATGTCACTATAACAAAAAATGGAGATAAAATATTGTGAAATTAAAATTAATGCTCGGTGTGGGGATAGTCGACAGTGTAGTGTAGTCCGCGCGATTCCTTGCGTTCCATAGCCTGTCGCATGATGAGGTAGCCAACATTGATTATGTTACGCAGCTCGCATATTTCCCGGCTCGCTTTGGAGCGTTTGAACAGTTTTTCAGTCTCCTCATAGAGAATATCAAGACGGTTCCATGCGCGTTTCAATCGAAGGTCGCTTCGGACGATGCCCACGTAGGTCGACATGATTTGCCCCACCTCCTTTATGCTTTGGGTGATGAGCACCATCTCCTCAGGATGGCGGGTGCCCTCGTCGTTCCAGTCGGGCACATCGGTGCGGAACGAGTAGTGGTCTTTAGCCTCGATGGCGTGTTTAGCGGCAGCATCGGCATAGACTACAGCTTCTATGAGCGAGTTGGATGCAAGACGGTTGCCTCCGTGCAATCCGGTGCATGAGCATTCGCCGACGGCATACAGGCGCTTGATCGATGACTCGGCGTTGGTGTCGACTTTTATTCCTCCACACAGATAGTGGGCGGCTGGAGCTACGGGAATGTAGTCCTTGGTGATGTCGATGCCGAGCGACAGGCACTTCTTGTAAATATTTGGAAAATGATGCTTGGTTTCTTCCGGGTTTTTGTGGGTCACGTCGAGATATACGTGGTCGTCGCCGGTGAGCTTCATTTCCGAATCGATGGCGCGCGCCACGATGTCACGCGGAGCCAACGATAGTCTCGGATCATACTTGTGCATGAACTCCTCGCCTTTGAGATTTCTCAANACCGCTCCGTAGCCGCGCATCGCTTCGGTGATGAGGAATGACGGTCGATCGCCGGGATGATAGAGGGCGGTGGGATGGAACTGGATGAATTCCATGTCCTTTACTGTTCCCTTGGCGCGATAGACCATTGCTATGCCGTCGCCTGTCGCTACCAGCGGATTGGTTGTGGTTGTGTAGACAGCGCCTACGCCGCCGGTTGCTATCAGAGTTATTTTGGCGAGAAATTTATCGACTTTTCCGGTCAGATTGTCGAGCACATAAGCGCCATAGCAGGTGATGTCGGGCGTGCGGCGGGTTACAATCTTGCCGAGATGGTGCTGGGTTATGATTTCAATTGCGAAATGATTTTCGAAGATGTCGATATTGGGATTTCTCTTGACTGCTTCTATCAGACTGTCCTGGATTTCCGCGCCGGTGTTGTCCTTGTGGTGGAGGATACGGAATTCAGAGTGTCCTCCCTCGCGGTGCAGGTCGAAGTTGCCGTCTTCATTCTTATCGAAATTCACGCCCCAGTTTATCAATTCCTTGATTTGCTGCGGAGCGCCTTTGACTACTTTTTCAACGGCTTCACGGTCACTAAGCCAGTCACCGGCAATCATGGTGTCCTCGATGTGTTTGTCAAAATTGTCAACTTCGAGATTTGTGACCGACGCCACACCGCCCTGTGCTAAATAGGTGTTGGCTTCTTCAAGAGTGGTTTTGCATATTAATGCCACTTTTCCGGTTTGGGCAACTTTGAGGGCAAAACTCATTCCTGCAATTCCGGAGCCTATTACAAGATAGTCATATTCGTAAGTCATAGCACTTGAATTATTGTCACGCAAAGTTAATGTAAACCTTATAAGTAAACAAAAAATTCTTGCTAACTTTGCAGTTGGATATAAAATTTGTAATCGGTGTTTTCCGGAGCGGATATACATATAGCGTGGGCTCTTACAGGCGTTGCGGCAATCACGGCGATTGTTGTGATGATAGTCTATACCCTCAGGATATTTAAAGTGTGCAACACGGTTAGAGAACAGTCGGGCATGAAACTGCCCGAGCGTTTTCCCGCCGTGTCGGTCATTGTCTATTGCAATGGCGACGCATCGGGTCTTGCCGTTCTGCTCAATCAGCTTCGTTGCCAGAACTACGATGCCCCCTGGGAGGTGATAGTGGTGAATGACGGCAAGGATTATGAAACTGAAATGCTTCTCATGGCATTTGGGGCGGAGTGGGATAATCTTCGCCACACATTCACTCCCAAGGTGATGAGGAATGTTTCGCGTAAAAAACTCGCATTGACCCTCGGGATGAAAGCGGCGCTCCATGACGTGGTGGTTCATGTTACTTCATCGACACGCGTCAATTCGACTGAGTGGCTCAAGTTCATGGCTTCGCCATTCAATGACCGCTCCACGGAGCTGGTGATAGGCTATGCAGCGTATGATGCCGAGGGTGACACGGCGCGTGGCAGCCGTCGACGCGCCCATGAGATGCTTATAACCTCGGTTCATTATCTTGCCTCGGCTCTATCGGGGCATGCCTATCGCGGCGACGGCGACAATCTCGCTTATCGGCGCGACAAGTTTTTTGAGATGAAAGGGTTCAGCAATTCATTGAATCTGCACTATGGCGATGACGATATTTTCGTGAGCGACCTGTCGTCTCCTGAAAACACGGTGGTGATGATTGCCGAAGAAGCGCAGGCGATGTCATCGAGCCGTCATCCAGTAGAGGCTTATGATGCCAAGAAATACCGCTACAACTACACGTCACATTACTGCCATTCTTCCCAGAACAAAGTTTATGACTCGATAAGCGCCCTTATGTGGGTGTGGCTGCTCTGTTCAGTTGCCGCTGTTGCGCTCGGATTCACCGACTGGGTGATGATGTCGGTTCTTGGGGCGACTGCGGTGCTGTTGTGGCTGCCTCAGATGGTCGCATGGAAAAAAGCGTCAAAGCTGTTGTCGGCTCGGAAATTTATGTTGAGCGTTCCCGGAGCGATGCTTTTGCGTCCTTTCCATAATTTCATCTATCTGCTTCGTTCACGCCGCATCCACACGGCGAATTTCACCTGGCAGGCAATCGGCGACCAACAATAAAAATTATCTTAAGTAATACCTTGATGATGATAGATTCAGAAAAACAAAATGAACTCCGAGAAAGATTTAATCCCGANGGATCAAATCTGAGACAATATCAGTTACATCTCGTCGAAATGTTAAAAGAATTCGATGCTATTTGCAAAAGACTTAATGTGAGATATTGGCTTTCATGGGGTACTTTACTTGGAGCTGTAAGACACGGAGGATTTATACCATGGGATGATGATATTGATGTGGAAATGCCTATGGAAGATTATAATAAACTGATAAAAAACTACCATGGCAGTAAGCGGTTTACAATACAAACCCACAAAAATGATAAGCTATATCACATACCGTTTGCTAAATTCCGTGATAAGGAAGTTATTATAAATCAAACTGACGGCATGGATCGTGAATTCAAATACCGCGGTGTTTTTATCGATATATTTCCTATGGAATATGTTAATAATAAGGCATCAATCTTTTGTTTTGATTTATTCCGAATCCCCAATCGCATAGCGCGTTCATCTATGGCAAGGATGTTGCGTGTCCCTTTGGTTTGGCTCACCCAAAAATTGGCTTTTTTTGCATGTGATACCTGTAGATTTCTTAATGCCAAAAATATTCTATCTGCAAATAAATATTCCTTGCGTTATGGAATGGATGGTTTTAAATGGGCTGAATACAAAAAATATATATTTCCGTTGTCCACTATAAATTTTGAAGGATATGAGTTTATGGCTCCAGGTGACACGGATGGTTATCTTACCACTCTTTTTGGAGATTATGCTTCTCTTCCGGATTTAGATAAGGTCGCTGATATGCGTCACATTCAGCTATTTCCCGAATGTAAATCTCATCCTATAACCGATGAAGACCGATAATTATAAATAATCATATTTAACAAAATTCAATTATTAGGGCAATAACCGGCTATATCCGGCGTTAAATATTAATACATACTTAGAGAAATGCAGAATATAAAGATTTACATACTCGGGCTAATAGTGTTACTGTGCGCTTCATGCAGCACAAAGAAAGATTTGGCTTATTTTAGTGACACTTCTTCCATTTCCTCCGGCATTCTGCCGACTTCCGATTATCAGATAAAAATTGAACCGGAGGATGAACTGAGTATATGGGTTTCTTCAGTAGTGCCTGAAGCGAGTGCTCAGTTTAATAGCGTAGCTCCTGTAGCTAAAGATTGGAATAATACGGAAATGACATCTACCGCACGAGCTTTAACCTATATAGTGAATAAAAAAGGTTGTATTGATTTTCCCGGAATTGGAGAAATAAAGGTACAAGGAATGACAACCTTGGAGTTGAAGGACTATCTGGTATCACAAATAAGCAAAACAGTAAAAGATCCGCAGGTAAGCGTTATCCTCCAGAATTTTAAAGTGAATGTTCTGGGAGAGGTTAAGGAACCGCAAACGATAAAAGTTCAAGGTGAAAAATTTTCTGTATTCGACGCTCTTGCATCATGCGGTGATTTGACAGAATATGGAAAACGCGAGGGTGTGATGGTAATTCGCCAGATGCCTGACGGTGAAACTGTGTACCAGCGATTGAATCTTCGTGACAGTAAGGTCACCGGTTCGCCATTTTTCTACCTGAAACAGAATGACGTGGTTTATGTAGAGCCTAACAATATCAAGCAGGACAATTCAAAATATAATCAGAATAATGGATTCAAGCTATCGGTCATCTCAACCATTGTTAGCGCTGTTTCCGTTATCTCTTCTCTTATCATAGCCCTGTCTGTAAAATAATTATGCCCTGATTTATGATTAAGCTGGACAGAATTTCTATATGGATCATCATTATTTGTTTTGGTCTGATTGTTCCGTATGTCCAGTATATTAAATTTTTAGATGAATTATGCGCAATTGTNTTGGTNAGTATNGCCGGAATGGATTGCATTGTTAACGGCAATTGGAGGAGATACAAGTTACTCGGAGTGATTTTTGGTATCTTCGTTGCCTATTTCATCTACACTTTATCTTTTCTTAGCTTTAATACCACTAAATATGTATTTACTGATTTCATTATCGAAATGAAGCCGTTTATTTCTGTTTCGGTAATGTTGGCGGTTGCTCCTAAATTTCAACCAAAAGAAAAAAAAATCGTAAAATACATAGCGATCATTAATTCGGTGATTGTAACAGCGCTATTTCTTTGTGGCTATAAAATAGCTACAATTATACTCTTTCATGTTGCCTATGGCGGTGTTATCCTGCTGATGTCCTCAATGTTTTACCTCTATTGTAGCATCGAGGAGGATGGAACTGTTAGAAAACAGGATTTGAGGATAGCGGTAATGATGTTAATAGCAGGACTTGCCTGTACCCGTTCTAAATATTACGGGGAATTCGTTGTCGCAATATTCTTTCTATTTTTCTATAAATATGGAATTACAAAAGAATTTAAGGTAAAGTATATCGCGATGATATTGTCGGTAATTTTATTGATTGTGATTGTAAGTTGGACTAAAATCAAATATTACTTCATAACAGGTAATTCCGACACTTACGATCCTAATGTCATGGAAAGTTATGCGCGTCCTGTAATGTATCTTACCTCCTTCATTATTCTGATGGACTATTTTCCATTTGGGTCGGGCTTGGCGTCATTTGCCTCTTATGCTTCATCTGAGAGTTATTCGTCTCTTTACTATGACTATGGACTAAACATTATATGGGGTCTATCTCCTGAAAAGCCCGATTTTATATGCGACGCGTTTTATCCCACACTTGCTCAGTTTGGTGTCGTTGGGATTATTCTGTTCATATATTTTTGGGTTTACATCTATTCTTTTTTAAAGGCGCTTATAAGGTATAATCACGTATTGTTTAAATATGAGTTTTGCATTGGATGTATCATAATCGGTTCTATGCTTATAGAATGTATAGGTAGCACCTTTTTTGTGCAGGCTCATGGAATGATGATGATGCTCCTTTTAGGAGTTATATGTGGTACCGGTAAAGAGATAAAAAATAAATTGAGAGAAGAAAATATAACTGACGATGGAAAAATATAATAACGAACTTGATTTCCGACGTTTTATCAGGGAAATTAAAAATTTGAAGTGGATATATGTAGCTGCATTAGTTATTTTTATAACTGCAGGAATTGCATATTATCTAAGAAGTATGCCTCAATATCAAGCTATAGGAGAAGTGCTCATCGAAGATTCATCTGAAAATAGTCCTTCAGNCGGTAGCGGNGGTNTGGGAGCTATGATGCGTACATTTTNTATTGGCGGTTTCGGCTCTTCCTCAGCCGACAATGAGATTGCNATCATGCAGTCCAATAAATTGAGACGCAGGATTGTGAAAAATCTTAAGCTCAATCGAGTATATGTCGAAAGGGATGGCTTGAAAAAGAAGATGATGTATGAGAGCACTCCGGTATCGCTGGATGCTNCCCCCGAACTGTTTGACACTCTTTCCACCAGCTTTACTGTACACTTGAATGTGAGCAATGGTAAAGTGAACGCAAAAGCCACTCAAGGGCGAATTTTCAAAAAAACTATAGGAGAGGTGAAGGATTCAACATTCCCTTGCGTGCTCTCAACCGAATATGGAGATTTCACTCTTGCCCAAAATGCCGACTATCCTACCGGAAAGAAATTGGAAATGGATATCATTGTAATGGGTGACGAGCTTGCCTCCAAGATTCTTTCCGAGGAATTGTATATGGAGATTACCGATGCCAAAACCGATATCATAGCCGTAGCCTACAGTAGTCCTAACCGAGACAAGGCGATGGCAGTNATAAACGCTGTCATGCAGGAGTATAANCGAATCCGAATCGAGAGACGTCATTTGAATGCGGCTCAGGAAATGGAGTACTATAAGTCGCGCTTGGATGTAGTCGAGACTAATTTGATTGAGTCTGAAGCCAAGCTTGAGGAATTTCTGCGTGATAAAAGCTTCGTGGGTGGAGAGCTCCTAATTGAGAGACTCGTTAACGACACTGCCGAGAAGAAAGAGGAATTGATTAAAATGCAGGCGCAGATTGACTACTATGAGGAGGTATTAAATATATTGAATAGGGGCAATTCGGATTTGATTCCGGTTGTTGACTCTGAAAAAAATCCTGTGATTGAAAGTTATAATGCGGCAATTGTAAAACGCAAGAATCTGGAGGTGTCGGCAACTTCTGAAAATAAATCGCTGCAGGTTTTGAATGAGCAGATTGAATACTTGCATAGTTTCATAAAAAACAATATGGAATTGTTGCTAAGGCAAGCTAAGGTAAATATGTCATCACTTAAACAGGTTGCCGGCAATGTCGCAAATAAAATGGACAACTTGCCTGAAGTGGAACGTGAGTATACGGCACTGGTGCGTGATCAGAAATTTAACAACGAGCTTTATCTTTTCCTTTTGCAAAAGAAAGAGAGCGCCGAATTGAAATTCTATTCCAACTCTACCCTCGGTTTTGTCATCGAGGATGCTTATTGCGACCTTAAGCCTAAAAATTCCAAGGGTTTCATGGTTCTATGTCTGGCTATTGTTGCTGCAATAATCTTGCCTACGTGTCTTGCTGTTTTGCTCCTGCTGTTTAAGCGGAAGATATATCAGCCCATGGACCTGAAAAGCCTCGGACTTGAAAATAATTCCAAGATGTATGCCGGAGAGAATAAAGAGCTCTCTTTATTCCGTCAGTCAATAGTTAATAGCGGATACAGAATCTTTTGCCTGTTAAACTATTGCTATAATGGTGATATAAAGGAAAAAATATCTCAGAGTTTTGGTAATGTAGAAAAGAAAGTCCTGTGGGATGATCATTTGAAGGATAACGATAATATAATGACTCAGGCTTTCAAATCTCATTTGGCTGAAATGTCGGATAAATATGATTTTATTTTCATAAATATTCCGGATAAGGATTCTTTTTGCTCCATATCTTCGGTAGTGAACGAGGATAAAAACGGTGTGCTTGTTCTCCTTGATTCAGGAAAGACAAATGTGTCTACACTGAAATCCAACTTGGAGAATGTGGATCAGGAACATATTTATACTCTGATAATTAAATAGAAATTAGAATGAATATATTGGTTGTCAACTTGATTTTATTTACTCCTGAAAAAGGTGTGATTCCTCGTATGACCACTATTAAGGATACCATGATTCACAGTCTTTGCTCAGGACTTGTGAGAATAGGGAATAAAGTTACTTTGGCAGCTTCCGAAGAATATCGCCCTACATCAAATGAAACTTATGATTTTGATTTAAAATTTTTTAAATCAAAATTGCCATCCTTGTTTAAGCCATCCTTGATTCCATATCCTGCAGGATTAAAAGAATTTTTATCCGAGCATGGGAAAAATTATGATTTGATTATCTCGAGTGAAGTTTTTTCAATGGCAACTCTTATANCCTCAAGAGTTTGTNCTGAAAAACNTATTGTGTNGCAAGAAATGTCAATGCATNAAAGGAAATTCTTTAAGCTGCCGTCTAAATTTTGGCATAATTTTGTTCTAAANAATTTTATNAANAAAGTTAAACTGATTGTGCCGAGATCCGATTATGCAAAGGAGTTCGTGAAAAAATATTCGTCGGCTGTATCTGATGACATAGTGGAACATGGCATTGATATTGATAAATTCCGGTTATCTGACTGTAAGAAACGACAATTCATATCATCATCTCAGCTTATCTACAGAAAAAATGTAGAGGGTATAATTTTGAAATTCAAGCAGTTTCATGATATTCCCGAATATGCTGATGTGAAACTTTTGATTGCCGGCAGGGGAGAGATGGAGGGTAAACTTAAATCCATGGTGGAGGATTTGAATTTATCGGAATGCGTTACTTTTCTTGGGTTTATTCCTCAAAAAGAGCTTAATGTTCACATAAGGGAGTCGATGGGCTTTTTGATAAATACGAGACAGGATCTTAATATTGTCTCAATACCGGAATCAATCGTCTCAGGCACTCCGGTGGTCACCAACTCTGTTCCATCCTCTATCAACTATATTAAAGATAATAAATTGGGCATAGTCAACGATGATTGGGGAGCCGATGAACTGGCTGCTATCGTCGACAATAATGAGGAATATGTGGAAGCTTGTAAAAAATATCGAAATGAGCTGACCAATATCGGGGTAGCGCAGAAATTCATGCGTATATGGAGTAATGTAAATTGAGATTATGGTGGCGCAGAATGTACAGGATGAATTGAGGGCACGCTTTAATCCCGACGGATCAGATCTTCGACAAGTTCAGTTGCGCTTGTTGGACATGCTTCTGTACATCGATCGTATATGTAAAGAGCACAATATCGAGTACTGGTTGAGTTCGGGGACACTCATCGGAGCTGTGCGCCATGGAGGATTCATTCCATGGGATGATGACGTGGACGTGGAAATGATGCCCGATGGGCTGAGCCGTTTTATAAAAGCTGTGGAACTTGACGAGACCCGACAATATGCCATCCACAATCATTCCAATGACCCAAACTATTTATTTGCATTCACTAAACTTCGCGATCTTCACACCCGTATAGAAGAGGAAAAGGTAGTTCCCCAGAAATTGCTCTACGAGGGATGCTCGATAGATATCTTTACGATGGTTCCGAGCAATTCGCGGCGGCTCCACGTGTGGGCTCGTAAATGTATCGGCAAAGAAATGACATTGTGGCGCGCGATTGCCGGCAAGCCCCACAGGCAGCAAGCCATATTGAAAGCTATAATCGATTTTCCGGTGAGAAAGATCGCATTGCCGCTTCTTGCAATGCTGTCTAAAGTGAATGCCGGAAGTCAACTTCGACACACCCTTTCGGCTCCTTTCCATGCCCCGCGCCGCCGCGAGGAAATATTCCCGTTGAGCAAAGTGACGTTTGAAGGGCATGAATTTCCCGCGCCTTGCAATACCGATGCCTATCTGAGGCGCATATACGGTGACTATACCAAGATTCCTTCCATGGATAAAATTCATGTGCATGCTAAAAAAATAGAGGTCCATGGCTAAAAATCTTGTACATAACGTAATGGCTAAAGGGGTGTTGAATATATTTAACACCCTGTTGCCTTTAGTCATCACCCCCTATGTATATCATCTGCTCGGACCTGAGAGCATGGGAAATATAGAGTATGCCACGGTTTTATTTGGATATTTCGGTATGCTCGGCATGCTTGGCATATATAATTACGGACTCAGGGAAATAAGTTCTCACAGAAACGATATAGCCAAGAGAAATCTGATATTCAAGAATCTTTTTGCTATTGGAATTTTGAGTAATACGGCATTTCTTGGAATCTACATATTATTCATCCACTTCTTTATAACCGTTCCTGAACTTAAAATTATATCCTATATTTTATGCGGTAATCTTGTATCTCAGATATTCTATATAGAGTGGCTGAACGAAGCTCTTGAAGAATTCAAGTTTATCACGGTGAAAACTGTGATAATAAGAAGTATCAGTCTTATATTTATATTCCTTTTTGTTCGGTCCGTATCGGATGCGGTGATTTATGTCTGTATCACTGTTGGCGTGCAGCTTGTCAATTATCTTGTAAGTTTTGTTTATGGNGTAAGGAACATTGCATTTAAGCTGAAGGATTTGTTTCANGGGCTTAATATGAAACCCTACATTGTTCCGCTTTTAATGATACTCGTGCTAAATAATACNGGNATATTGTANACNATTGCCGACCGTACAATACTTGGTCACTTTACNAACATGGAAAATGTTGCTTATTTTTCTATCGGGCAACGTATCGTAGAATTGACNAAGACATTGCTTTTGTCGGTGGTATTTGCAACTTTGCCACGTTTCGCTCTCTATCTTAACGAGGACAGAGGAAAATACCAGGACGGTATTCTGAAAGTCATGAGATTGTTATTATTTATAATAATCCCGGCAGGAGTTGGGCTGTTTATGTTGTCCGATAGCCTTATATGGATATTTGGCGGAAATCAGTATATGGAAGGTGTGGATGCGATGAGAGTGTTTTCATTGCGAATCATTTTATTAGGTGTTGACGCAGTCCTGTACAATCAAATAATCTTTCTGCATGGAAAGGAATTGGTATTGGTGAAATACAATCTTATATGCGGCGGGATAAATATAATCCTGAATTTCCTATTCATAAGCATCCTGACCCCTCTCATATCCATTCTATGCACATTGGTAAGTGAAATTGTGTTTGAAATACTCTGCTTGTCCTATATAAAACGCAACTTAAAAGTTAAAGTGGGTATATTTCAATGGACCACCTATCGCTATCTTTTAGTGTCGCTCTTGTTCATTCCCATCGTGTTGGGCATTAATATGCTTGAAATTGAGAGAATACTGAAAGTTACCGCCTCTGTCATTTCGTGTATAGCGGTCTACGTTTTGATGATGAAAATTATTCATGATCAAGCTTATGAGCAGATCAAGGAGTACGCCGTTAAATTATTCAGGAAATAATGGATTTTTTTGCATTAGAAAGGTCATTTGCCATAAAGATTATGGTGAAAATGCTTATTTTTGTCTCTGGTAAATAAATTCATTATGGTGACGATATTATTTCATTCCACGATATTTGGACCGATTCACAGCCGTAGGCTCGGAACTTCGCTCGGCATCAACCTCATGCCCGACGATGGAAAGGTATGCTCCTTTGATTGCCTTTATTGCGAGGCGGGTTACAATTCCCAGGGTCCCGGAACTTCCGGGCTGCCTTCACGCGAGAAAGTCAGGGAGCTTCTCGAAGAAAAGTTGAAATCCATGGCTGATGCCGGCGCGGGGCTGGACGTGATCACCTTTTCAGGAAATGGAGAGCCCACGTTGCATCCCGAATTCGAAGGTGTGGTCGACGACACCGTTAAGCTACGCGACAAGTATTATCCCAAGGCCAAGGTGGCGGTGTTGTGCAATTCAACCCGCCTTGACAATCAGGCGGTGTGCCGCGCCCTCAGGAAAGTCGATGACTGCATTCTCAAACTCGACTCGGCGCTTACCCCCACGATGAGGCTCATTGACCGTCCCGGCAGCAAGGACTTCACCTGCGAGACCCTTATCCCTCAACTCGCCGCTTTCGGCGACAAGTGCATTATACAGACCATGATGCTGAGAGGAACCCACGACGGTAAAATCGTTGACAATACAGGCGATGACGAGATTAATGCCTTGATTGAGGCGTATAAACGTATCAATCCCGCCGAAGTGATGCTCTACTCCATCGACCGGCCCACTCCCGAGAGTAACTTGCGAAAAGTGGAGAAAGACGAATTGGAACGTATCGCCGGCAAGATTCGCGCTGCCGGGATTAAAGTGCAAGTTAACTGACAATCATGAGTGCCGCCCTATTTCCCCGTCCTCTGGTTGCCGGCGACAGGATTGCTATCGTGTCCCCGGCTTCGATAATCAATTCCGAATACGTGTCGGGCGCGGTCGAGACGCTTGAGCGTTTAGGCTTCCGTCCCTATGTTGCCGCTCACGCCCTCGGTGCGTCAGGTTCCTATAGCGGAACTCGTGAAGAGCGTCTCGCCGATCTGAATGAAGCTTTGCGCGATCCGTCAGTGCGAGCTATCCTTTGCAGCCGCGGAGGCTACGGGGCTGTCCATCTGCTCGACGGGATAGACGGCGCCGCCTTGTCGGCTGATCCGAAATGGATTATCGGCTTCAGTGATGTGTCGGCGCTGCATGCCTATGCAGCCTCCCGTAATATTGCCAGCGTTCACGCTTCGATGTGCAAGCATCTCGCCAATTTCGGTGAAGATGAAGAGTGCTCCCGCCGGTTGATCGATATTCTCTCCGGAAAAATGCCCTGTTACACCGTTTCCTCTCATCCATACAATCGCAATGGGCGTGCTGCGGGCAGGGTTGTCGGCGGTAATCTCGCCGTGATTTCGGCTTTGATTTCCACGCCGTGGGATCCTTTTGCCGGCAAAGGATACATCCTTGTCATCGAGGATATAGCCGAGCCGGTCTACAAGGTGGAGCGTATTCTTTATCAATTGAAACTGTCGGGAGTGTTCGATCGCATAAGCGGGCTTGTGGTAGGGCAGTTCACTGAATATCGTCCCGACAAGAACTACTCTTCTATGGAAGACATGATCCGCAACATGGTTGCAGGGTATGATTTTCCTGTCGCATTCGATTTTCCTGTGGGGCACGTTGACCGCAACCTCCCCTTGATTATGTCGGCTCAGGGCTGTCTTGAGGTGGACGACGGCTCGGTCACTTTGCGCTATTGAGATATTTTGCGAGTTCCTCGGTGGTGATGCCGAGCACCTTCATTTTATGATGTATTCCCGGCACGATCTCTTCGAAAAATTCCTTGCGTTGCTCCTCAAGGATTCTCTCCTTTGCGTCCAAAGCTACAAAATATCCTAATCCGCGCTTTTGGTATATCACGCCTTGCGCCTGCAACTCGTCATAGGCGTTAAGGATCGTGCGGTTATTTACTGCGAGTTTCACCGACAGGTCCTTGACCGAAGGTATTCTCCCCTCGGCTTCCCATACTCCGGTGGCGATTTCGCGGTAGCAAAAATCCACAATCTGCTTGTAGATAGGTTTATTGGCGGTGAACTCCATTTTTTACAGCTGGTGGAACTTGATAGCCCTGTAGGTTTTATAGATTACAAAGATAGAACAAATCGCCAAAATACTGCCAAACCAATTCATTAATGTGCCGATTTCGCCGATAATCTCCGATGCCACTGTGTCGGTCTGTGGACCTATGCCCTTTAATCCGTCGTTAACTCCTGCTAAAAATGCGGCGGCTCCTCCCACTATAAATCCTCCCAATGCGAGAACGGCATTGGCGCATATAGTCCATATTATTCCATGAGCGAATCTTTTGCGGGAATATCTCATCACGGCATAGAGGCATATCGACATCGGAAACAGGTATTGGAAAAAGCTTAGAATGATGGCTTGACAAGGCATCGCCGACACAATTTTCCCCATTTCCGCCATATCGGCAGGAATCATCGACTCGGGAATCGCCAGGCTGATCAATGACAGTGGCAATAGCACCATCACCGGGATGCCTATGAATGTATACAGGAATATGAAAGCTATTTTTTCGCAGGAGGTGACCGGAAGCGAGGTCTCTATTTCCGGGCTGGAGTGAATGGCGAATGCGAGCGGTCCATACTCGAGCAATAGCGATATGAGGAATACGCTGCCCACTAATAAGAGTATGAACAGTCCCGTCATATTAGCTATTACGCACAGCAATGTGCCTATTCCCATCAGAACTGAGAGTATCGGATACCATATTATCTGATACTTAAGCCGCGGATAGTAAAAACGGGCTACCGAAACGAAACGGTTGAAAGAAAAATTTGCCATAATCAGTGATGGGATAGGTTCTATTTGTTTATTGCCGACAGTAGAGCTTGACAGCTCGATGGATTGTGGACAGCATTATACAGGCGCACATAATCGATGTCACATAACTCGCCGCTCTCGTTTAACTCGATTGTGCGATAAAGCCCGAGTTTCATCTCGGTGTAGAGTGCGCCGGGTTCGGGGTTCATGGAAGAGCGGAACACGAGACGGCGGCATATATCTTCGCAGTTTGAAGCGAGGAGCAACTTTCCTTCCGCCAGCAGTATCACGCCGTCATANAGATTTTCAAGATCGCCTACGGCNTGNGTNGAGATNATGACNGTCTGCTCCTCGTCGGTACATTCNGCNACCATGGCTTGAAGNTGCTGCTTGGAGGAAATNTCGAGCCCGTTGGTAGGTTCGTCAAGAAGAAGCGCTTCGCTTCTCAAAGCCAGCGCGTAGGCAAGCATNGCTTTCTGNCGGTTNCCGAACGACAATTTTGANAACCGCTCANTTCCNGNCATNCNGAAATGNGCGAGATTGCTCCTGAGCATCTCTGCGTCGAAACGCGGATAAAAACCTGAGTGGATTCTTGTCGTGTCATTGATTGTGTCGGCGGGGAATGACATATTGTTGCCGAGAAAGAATATCTTCTCCATGACGGCGGGATTCCGCGGCCACACGTTTTCTTCGTCCATCAGGCATTCTCCGGTTGAGGGGCGCAACAGTCCGGCGATAATGTGGAGAAGAGTAGTTTTTCCAGCCCCGTTTTCGCCAAGCATTATGTGGACCCCGTTATCGAGGGTAGCGGAAACATTTTTCAATGCCTCCGCCCCTTTGCGATAGTTGTATGAAATGTTGTTGAGCTTTATCATCGGTCAACAATGGGTTTACTTAACCGGCTCTACGGTGTAGCCGAGTTTTTTGAGTTGTTCAATCAGTCCGCGTTCTCCTATAAGGTGTCCTGCGCCGACCGACACAAACACCGTTTCCGACGGGAGAATCTCTTTTAGCTTGCTTATCCACTTGTCGTTGCGGCGGTACAACATTCTTTCGGCAGTTTCCTCGCTCATGCCCACTTCAGGCGCGAACATGATTTCCTCGATTTTGTCAAGATTGCCGGTCAGGTATGCGTTGGCGAGCTGATGAGCTTGCTCCGACTCTTTACCGTCGTTTCTAACCGTGTGCATCAAGTCTTTCACCTGTTCGGTGATGGGGTCGCCCATGAGCATTCCAAGCTGCTCGTCCATGGTTTCAAACCCTTTCACTCCCTTTCCGGCAGCCTTTCCGCGATTCTGCACTGTCATGTCGAGCTGCTCTTTCCCGTTGAATTCCGGAAAATTGACCATTGCCTGGAACATGGCTATCTGGGTGTTTACCATCGCAGGTTTTAAAACATTCATTTGTTCCACTTTTACCATTCCCTGGGTATATTTCCCGAGCACTGCGTTTATGGAGTCGATTTGCGATGCTGTCAACACCTTGGTGAGAGTGCTGTCGCCGGGTGCCATTGCAAAAGTCATGATCACCTGTTCAGCCGACGGTGATGTCATTTCAGCCATGTCGATTTCACCATAAACGGTTTCTACCGATTTCAAAGCGTCATTCAGTCCCGGCACGCTGTCGAGAACTGAAGTGGGGGCGATGTGGTGGGTGCCGAAAATAAATGAATCGCCCTTGGAACCGTTTCCTGATACCTTCCACAATAATTGAGCCGATGCGGTCAATCCGGCGGCAAGCGCCAATGCTGCAAATAAGAATTTTTTCATTTTATTTTAAGTGATGTAGTGATGTGCATTGCNGTTACGNCGNAAATGTNGGGCTTATTTNTAANNTGACAAAGAAAAATTAAAAAAAATTGTTGCAATAGTTTGGTTTTTATGATAACAAAACGCTAATTTTGGGTGTATTATAAATAGTTCTAACCTAACTGATATATATTATTATGAAAACATCTTATTTATTCCTTGCTGAAGGATTTGAAGAAATTGAGGCGCTTTCAACGGTTGATGTGATGCGTCGTGCCGGGATGGATGTATGCACCGTCTCTATAACCGACGACAAGACTGTGAAAGGCGTTCACGGCGTTCCCGTGACTGCCGACAAGACTATTTCAGAGATAGATGTTGAAGATGCCGAGTGGCTCATATTGCCGGGTGGAATGCCGGGTTCTACAAATCTTGCCGCCTGTGGAAAACTAAGCGACATGCTGAGCGTGCAGTGGAACAAGCAGGGCAAGATTGCGGCTATATGCGCGGCTCCGGCTGTGGTCCTCGGTCCATTGGGAATAGTGCGCGGACAGGAAGCCACCTGCTATCCTTCATTTAAAGACGAGTTGATAAAGGCAGGAGCGCAGTATGTCGACATGCGTGTCATTGAGAGCGGAAATTTGATCACATCCAATGGTCCTTCGTCGGCTCTGTTGTTCGCATTTGCCATTGTTTCCAACACTCTTGGGCAGGATGTGGCGTCTTTTGTAGCTTCTGGTATGCTTGTATAAGTGAAAAATCACTATATTTGCATTCGTGAAAAAAAGAATACTGCTTATAAACAAATACTATTATCGTCGTGGCGGCGACTGCGTGTATGTGCTCAATCTGGAGTCATTGCTTAAAAGTCGCGGTCACGATGTTGCTGTCTATGCCATGAACTATCCTGAAAATCTTCCCTCGGAATGGTCCCGTTACTTTCCCGATGAGGTTGATTTCGGCAAGGACAAGGTGAAGGGGATGGAGCGCATATTTGGCTATGGCGACATCAAGCCGTCATTTGCCCGCATTCTCGAAGATTTCCGCCCCGACGTGGTGCATCTCAACAACATCCATTCCTATCTTTCGCCGGTGCTGGCTCAGATGGCGGCGGACTATGGAGCGAAAGTGGTTTGGACGCTCCATGACTATAAATTGGTGTGTCCCTCCTATTCCTGTCTTAATGGCGGCAAAGTGTGTGAGGAGTGTTTCGACAACCCTCTGGCTGTAGTTAGCAAGCGTTGCATGAAAAACTCGCTTGTGGCGAGTTTGCTTGCTTATGCGGAAGCAAGAAAATGGAACAAGGAAAAGTTGACCGCATGGACCGATGTGTTTATTTGTCCAAGCCGCTTCATGTCGTTGAAAATGGAGGAGGGTGGGCTTCCGCCAACCAAGCTCTACCATCTCTATAACTTCATTTCCCCCAAGATGATGGAGTTTTACTCACGGCGTGGTGTGAACCTTGAGCGCAAGGACTACTACTGTTATGTGGGAAGGCTTTCGACTGAGAAAGGCATCAGAACCCTTCTCAAAGTGGCTGCCGGACTGCCCTATGAATTGCGTGTTGCCGGAACGGGACCGCTCGACGAAGAACTGCGCAGAGAGTTTGCGGCATGCGCCAACATCAAGTTTCTCGGACATTGCTCCTTGGAAAAAGTTCAGGATCTTTTTGCCAACGCCCGCTTCTCGGTAGTCCCTTCTGAATGTTATGAGAACAATCCGTTCAGTGTGATTGAATCGCTGTGTGGCGGCACGCCGTTTGTCGGTGCCGACATCGGCGGAATCCCAGAACTGGCTAATAACAAGAACGGCATCATTTTCTCTTCGGGCGACATGAAGAGCATGGCGCTCGCCATTGACGAGGCATGGAACCGGGAGTGGGATTATGAGTTAATTCAAAAAAGTGCATTGGAAAAATTTTCACCGGAACAACATTATCTCACTTTGGATAAAATATATTGCGGATAGGTTTCGTTATATACATTGTCACTATCAATTGATTATATGAAAGTTCAGCAACCAACTGATGCTTCTGTGATATTGACCTACCGTTGTCCCATGCAGTGCCGCATGTGCAACATCTGGCAATATCCCACTGATAAAAAGGAGGAAATAAAAGCAGAAGACCTTAAATCGCTACCGAAACTGAAATTTATAAATCTTACGGGTGGCGAACCGTTCATAAGAGAAGATCTCCCCGAAATTGTCGAGGAGTGCTATCGTCATGCTCCGAGAATTGTGATATCGACATCGGGATGGTTTGAAGACCGAGTGATAAAACTTGCTGAAAGGTTCCCCAACATAGGTATACGCATATCAATTGAAGGATTGAGCGGTAAAAACGACGAGTTGCGCGGACGCCAAGGCGGTTTCGACAAAGGACTACGCACTCTGCTCAAGCTGAAGGCTATGGGGGTGAAGGACATCGGCTTCGGCTGCACTGTGTCCAACAATAATTCCTCCGACATGTTGGCGCTCTACCGCCTGTCGCGTGAATTGGGGTTGGAGTTTGCCACGGCGGCATTCCATAACTCCTATTATTTCCATAAGGATGACAACGTCATCACCAACCGCGATGAAGTGATTAAAAACTTCGAGCAGCTGATCGAGTGGCAGCTCGGCGAAAATCATCCTAAATCATGGTTCCGCGCGTTCTTCAACATGGGGCTCATAAATTATATCGAGGGCGGTCGNCGCATGCTCCCGTGCGAAGCTGGCATGGCTAACTNNNTCATTGACCCGTGGGGCGAGGTGTATCCTTGCAACGGTCTTGAAGAAAAATGNTGGAAAGAATCNATGGGCAATATCCGCCGGGATGACTTTATGACCATCTGGAACAGCGAGCAGGCTGAAAAGGTGAGGGAAAAAGTTCGTAAGTGCCCCAAGAATTGCTGGATGGTGGGCACAGCGTCGCCGGTGATGAAAAAGTATATCAAGCATCCCGCAAAGTGGGCGTTGTCAAATAAGCTCAGAGTGATGCGCGGACTTAAACCCTGCCTCGACAAAACCTGGTATGACGTAGGGCAGGATCCCGAGCAAGGCTGCGGCATGAAATAAATTTGAGGCAATGAAGATAGTAGTTATAGGCACTCGCGGCATTCCCGACATTCAGGGCGGCGTGGAGACTCATTGTGAAAACCTATATCCCCGCATTGCGGCTATGGGACACGATGTGACAGTCATTCGCCGGTCATGCTACGTGAACGACTCCAACAGCGGTCACGATTACAAGGGCGTGAAGCTCGTGGATGTCTATGCGCCGCGGAAAAAAAGCCTTGAAGCTATCACCCACACTTTCCTTGCCGTGCTAAAGGCAAGAATGATGAACCCCGACATCCTGCATGTCCATGCCGTCGGTCCGTCATTGATGGCTCCGTTGGCGCGTCTGCTCGGTCTGAAAGTGATTATGACCAATCACGGTCCCGATTACGACCGTAAGAAATGGGGGAGACTTGCCAAAGGGATGCTTCGCGCAGGCGAGCGCTGGGGCACCCGGTGGAGCAACAAGGTCATTGTGATTTCACAAGTCATCGCCGACATCTTGAAAAATAATTACGGGCGCGAGGATGTGGAGCTTATATATAACGGTGTGGATAAACCGCTGAAATCATCATCCACCGATTTTCTTGAGCGTAAAGGCATAAAGCCGGGTAAATATATTCTTGCGCTCGGGCGGTTTGTAGAGGAAAAAGGTTTTCACGACCTCATTGACGCTTATTCTAAGCTGAAACGCGACGATATTCAGCTCGTCATAGCGGGCGATGCCGACCACCCCGACCCTTATTCCGAGCGATTGAAAAAGCAAGCCGCCGATGCGGGAGCGATTTTAACCGGTTTCATTAGGGGTGAAGACCTGAACCAAGTGCTGACCAATGCCGCCCTTTTCGTTCTGCCCTCCTATCACGAAGGACTCCCTATAGCATTGCTTGAAGCGATGAGCTACGATCTCGACGTTCTTGTTAGTGACATCCCGGCTAATCGCTTGCCTGAGCTTGCCGCCGGAGATTTCTTTAAGGCGGCGGATGTCGCTGATCTCGCCGAGGCGTTGAAGCGGAAAATAGATGTCGCCGGTAGCCGTCAGTATGACCTTTCGGCTTATGATTGGGACAACATAGCGCGCAGAACGGCAGCGGTATATGCGGCGATGTGACATCGTTGGCAAGAAATCGGTTTTGGTCTATTGAAAAGTTTTTCATATATTTGTTTTTGCAAATAGTTGAACCCCTTTTATGAAGCATTCTTATCTGTTCATACTCTTGTTGGTGTTTATGGCGTCATGCATGAGCTCCAACAATATAGAAGATGTCAAGGTGTATGCCATGCAGGCGATTGAGAATAAGGATTATGCTTATGCCAAGCGCGTGTGTGACGAGCTCTATGCCGCCTCGCAAAAAGACTCTGTGCCGGCGCGCGTTCAATCATTATGCGACCTTTCATTGCTTTATATGAAGATTGCCGACTGGAACGACTATGATACCAACATAGAGAATGCCGTGAAATGTTATCGTGAGGCTTACGAAGCCGATTCTGCAAGAGCTGCCGCATGTTATGACAGCATTGGCGTGGACGACATGGCTCATTGGGCGGTGATGTCGTCGATTGTGAACCGCTCGTTGAATCCCGACGAGATTATTGATCCCGACGATGACGAAATGAGATATGTGAATGAAGCCGACAGCAGCGGCATTGTACCTTAAACTATTTGAGCTCCTATGAAAACCAATGATTTCAGGTCGGCGATGGAAGCTTTCCTGAAGAACAATCCCGATATACCCGAAGGTGAAATTGCCGAGGAGGAATCCCCCTGCCGGGATGCGCACAACGATTTCCGGATGGATGTCGTGTTGGAAAAGAAAGGAAGAGCCGGCAAGCAGGCTACGATAATCTGCGGTTTCCAAGGCTCTGACGAAGATTTGCTTGAATTGGCTTCGACTCTGAAGCGGCGCCTTGCAACCGGAGGCTCGGCGCGCGGCGGCGAAATTCTAATTCAGGGCGACCGCCGTAAGGAGGTTGTCGACCTGCTGAAATCTCTCGGTTATAAAGCGCGAATAATCTGATTGTGATATGCTCCAGATTCACAAAGCTTCAGCCGGGTCGGGAAAAACCTATACACTGACATATAATTATATAAAGCTGCTACTTGGGGAAAAGAAGCCCTCGGGTGAATATGCGCTGTCGGTGGCGCGCAACCGTCACCGAGGCATTCTCGCCATAACATTTACCAACAAGGCGACCGATGAAATGAAGCGTCGAATTGTCGCCCAGCTTGCCGCTCTTGCCGGAATAACTGACAAGAAAAGCGATTATGCCGACCGGCTTTGCCGTGAACTGGGCTGTGACGAGGAGAAGCTGCGCCACAGTGCCGGAGTTGCGTTGTCATCACTTCTCGCCGATTTCACTAACTTCAACGTGAGTACAATCGATTCATTTTTTCAGGTTGTGCTACGCACATTTGCCCGCGAAGCCGAGCTGACCGGCAACTACGAAGTGGAGCTTGACGATGCCAATGCCGTGTTGATAGGAGTGAACGAGTTGTTGACTGTCCTCAATCGCCTTTCCCGCGCTGAATTGAGGCAGAGTCCTGAAAAGAAAGCTCTCGTCGGGTGGCTGACACGCTACATGAAGATACGCATTCAGGAGGGAAAGACATTCAATGTGTTCAACCGGGGCTCTTCGCTCAATGCCGAAATCGTGAAATTCATGCAGAATGCTTTTTCCGAAGAATATCGCTTGAATGCCAACGAAATCGATGCCTATCTTTCCGATTATGGTAAGATTGTGAAATTCTCCTCCGCGCTTTCCGATGCGAAAAAGAAAAGAGAGGAGGACTTCTCGGGCTATGCGGCAGCGCGATATGCTGCTCTGCAGTCGATGGCTGATATCGATATGATGTCGGCTCATCTGAGAAAAAATCTTGAGCGGTGGGCGGCAGGCGAGATGAAGATTACCGACTATGCCTACACCTGTCTTGAAAATCGGGAAAAGCGTTTCAAAAAAAAATATGTTCCGTCGCCTGAGGTTGACGCGCTGATCGACGATTTACTTGCTGAGGCTGTAAGATTCTTTGGCGACACCCTGCTATATGCCAAGTTGGAGAGTGAGATTTATAAACTCGGATTGATTGGAGCCGTCAACAGGCAGGTTAACGAGCTTCAGAATGAAAACAACGCGATACTGCTGCGCGACACCTCCGACATCCTCCGACGCATAATAAGCGAGGACGAGGCTCCCTTCATCTATGAGCGTCTTGGTGTGAGGCTTAATCATTTCCTTATCGACGAGTTCCAGGACACCTCAAGGCTTCAGTGGGAAAATCTTAGCGCATTGGTGAGAGAAAGCCTTTCGACCGGCAATGACAATCTCATTATCGGCGACGAAAAGCAGTCCATCTACCGTTTCCGCAATTCCGATCCTGACCTGCTGATGAAGGATGTGCC
>WFMA01000072.1 GCA_009177195.1 Bacteroidales bacterium
ATTGGTGACGGCAAATTCAATCTGATTCCTCATTTCAGCGATTTTGACCCTCGCCTTTCCAAGACGTATTTATTGGCTGCTGAAAGCGTGCGAGATATTTCCGGAGCGAAAATATACTCATCATTCAATGACTTTTGCGATTGGATGGAAACAGTGTTCGGTTATGTCTATACGTTGGGTGAAGCTGTTCCGGCTCAATATTGCGGCGGGATATTGAAATTCAGTTCTATCGCTGACGGCGTTCCTTCCGGCGGCATTGTCGAAGGCGTTATTCCTGACAGCCGTTTTAATTTGGGACCGTTTTTCATCCGCCAACACGGGCGCTTTTATGTGTACGATGTTATAACCGGCAACATGTACACTCGGTGGAAGGGCTCCGAAAAGTATAACGATGAGGATGGGAAAGGTCGAAAGGATGCCATATTCGACGACGGACGGAAGTATTATGTCATCGGAGGTGACGGCGATATGGTTGAATATGTCGGTGATGCGAAAGCCGCGTCTCTGATAACACAACCGATAAACTTCATGCACCGTAGCGAGTTATTCCGTAATATTGAGCAGGGAATTGTATTTACCGATGTAGTGGAGGCTCATAGCAAAGTCAATGCGTCGATATTGTATTCGACGGTGGAAGTCGGATATGAGAAGCAGGACTATGAAACTGAGTGCGGTCGCGANGAATGGAATTTCATGAATTACTATAACACCGGTGTCGATGTCACAGAGAAAAAACTCACGCTCCAAAGCAAATATCGCGCTGATTGCTATGGCTTGGAGTTTTTAGCCCAAGAGCGAGCTAACGATTCNACCGACAATAAGTCGGACGACACNGTTTTCTTCGTGCTATGCAAAGAGGATGAAAAGACTGAGNCNGAAACNGCTCCGACAGGAAGAGGNGATAGGGAAGAGGAGATATCTATAACGACCAAAACTCTGACAATAGACCGTACCGCAAAAATCAGCGGCGCGCTTTCTGACACTGTTTTTAACGGGGAGTTCAGCCCATACTATTGCATTAAGGCGAACGAAGGCTATATCTCGGCTATGGCTCCAAACGTGACGCTACGGTTTGCTTCGAGCGACGGAAACTCTGACATCGTNATNGACGGNGTGAATACCGATGCGGATATTATTCTTGGCGAGCGGCTGTTCACCGAGGCGGAGTTGGATTTTACCGGTACNGATCTGGACCGGACCGTTGATTTCAGCAAGTTGGTCACAGTTGTCAAAAACGGCTTGGCGTACACGGGATTTTTCAAGCAGACGGAGCGCTGCTATGCAAGACCCTCCGAAGTGAACTACACGCTAATTATAAAAAGTATAGAACCGATATGATAGTAAGCCCATTCACACCCATATTCTTTGATGATTTCAAGAGCGACGGCATAGAGAGCAGATACATCCAAGTTTTTGCTCCGTCAGACCGTATACTTCTGGAATGTCTATGCTCCCCTGATGAGGATTTCGGCTTACTGATAGACGGGACTACTGACGGAGGAANCGAGATAAGCGTGCCGCTCAAACATAGNTCGTGGACGCTTGCCGATGGCACTGAGCTCCGTTTTATTGTGATTACCGGGCTTAATTCAGGGTGTTACAGATTGCGTTTCACTGCTACAGGGCAATACAGCCATTATTTCCGGATAACTGACGATCCTTTGGAACTTTCAAAGACAACGCTCATCCAATACTCTATGAAGGACAATAAACAGCGTCAGGACGCTGTGTTCATCATCGACGGGATGAGGCACTTTTTTGATTTCCGGGTTCCCGGTGGGTTCAAGGACAGCGGTTGGACATTCTCCGTCGAGAATGAGCAATTCATCACGCCTGAGGCTGACCCCGTGGAGCTATTTGCCCTCGAATCGACACAAAAGAAATTCACAATGGGCGATCAGGGAGGGGTGCCGGTATATTTCGCCGAGCTGCTGAATCGGCTCCTTACATGTTCCTATGTGTATTTCGACGGTGTCCGATACGCCCGCAAAGATTCGTCAGTGCCGGAGATGACAGCGCCTGTTGAGGGGCTTGACTCATTCGTGTTCTCGCAGCTACTTCAGAAGGTCAACAACCTCAATCCGGCAATTGAGAATGCCAACCATCTCATTATGCGGCGTGTTGACGACACCATATACCGTTCGACCCCGGTTCATGAAAATGCAGTTGCCAACCGTATAATTTATTAAAAATATGACAGACAGCGAAAAACAAATAATCATTGATGCAGTAATTCAGGCTCTGCGNACAAATTCGCGGACGATAGAGCAGCTGACCCCTGTGGTTGCCCTTTCTTTGGATGACTACTTTGAGGTAAACGGCGGTCGCAGAATAGCGTATTCTGCGCTCAAAGCCCTCTTTGAAGCTATATCAGCCAATGACAGGGATAAATTGCTGGTGGCTATTGAGCGTATAAAAAGCGTTCTCGATGAGGTCGGCAAACCCGGAGGACTCGCCACGCTTGATAAGAATGGCAAGGTTCCGGACAGTCAGATGGGGGATAAATACAGGAATACGGCAGATAGGTACGCTGAGTCATGGAAGAGCTATTTGGAGACATCGGGAACGGACTATTCCGAAGGCAGTATAAGTCTTGGTATGTTCCATCAAGGACCTGATGACGACATTGAGAGTCGGGAGCTTGACATATTGGCTGCGACTCATGAGGCGGCGGGGGTGATGAGCGCGGCTGACAAGAGGAAGCTTGACGGGATCGTTGAGAATCCGACGACGGTTCAGGCGATGACGATCGAGGAGGTTATGGAGTGCTGTCATTAAACGTATAATGGAATAATTTTAAAGATTTGATATTATGGCAAAGTATTTGGATTCAAACGGCTTGCATGTCGTTTGGGCGAGAGTTAAGGAATTAGTGGGNAACGTCATTAAGGTGAACGTGACGGATAAGCTTGGCAAGGCTAACGGGCTTGCGACGCTTGGCTCGGACGGNAAGCTGACGGGNAGCCAGCTGCCGGCNTTNAAGNCGGTNAACGGTCNNNNCTGTGGTGGGGAGNGGNGANATAACGATTGACNTGTCGCTNTATAAGGTGGTGACNGCTCTNCCGGCTACNGGGGACCCGAGCAAGATTTATCTTGTTGCCAAGGCNGGAGCNCCGGANGGCNACGTGTATACGGAGCANGCTTGGGTGAACGGGAANTGGGAGAAGCTGGGCGAGTACAAGGCAGCGGTGGATTTGAGTCCNTATATCAAGGAGGCTGATTTGGACATTAATTTCACTCGACACCCGAATGGCGAAATCTCATTTGCGTTGGCAAATGGAAATGAAGATATTACCGGTGATTGCATTATTCCAGCGATGGGCGTAAACACTGTTGACAGCAGGAACGCTCCGTCGGGGCTTATGCTGAAAGGGGATAAGGAAATCCTTGACCATTATGCGGGTTGTAGAATGGGGTATCTTGAAGTCGCTCAGGAATATAATGAAAATCATGTAATTATAGGTCATCAGAATAAGGGTCCATTGGATGATATAGAATATCAAGATGTATTTCTGAACGCCGCCACGTCTACATCTGCGGGGGTGATGACGGCGGATATGTGTGCGAAGCTGAATGGGATTGCTTCGTCGGCGACGAGCGACAGCGAATTGACGGAAGCGGAAATTTTGGAAGTTTTAAAGTAGCATTATGGGAAAGTATTTGGGAAAAACGGGAGTTGGGAAGCTGTGGGAGAGGATTAAATCGACGTTTGCGACACGCGGTTATATTGACAATGCTGACCTTGACTCGATTAATGGGGAGGGGTTTAGTATCGCTAATACTAACGCTCAGGCTTTAACGGAACGCCACTATCCAATCGGGGAG
>WFMA01000144.1 GCA_009177195.1 Bacteroidales bacterium
ACCCCTGAACTTTATGCTATTCAAGCACTAATTTTCAAGGGTATTCACATGCGTTCAGTGGCAAAATGTCACTTTTTATACAAAATATAAGATGTAAGCGGTTGCAGTGTTCCTGATATTTTGCCGCCTTTCACCTCAAACTCAGAGCCATGCACCTCGTCAGCATATGTCCCGTCGGCAAGAGTTGTGGGAAGATTTATCATCTGGACATCGTCACCTATATTAATAAGGGCGGCGCCTTTATTTCCGCGGGCAACTTCAATCGCAGCTCCATTGTCAGAAACAAACACCTTTTCAGCCTGTCCGCGCATCGCATGGCGGAAACGGTTCACTGCGATAACCTCAGGATTCATGAACTCGTCATTTCCACGGGCGCCAACTCGATTGTTTCCCCAATAATTTTGACGTGTGCTGCCGGCAGGACGGCTGAAGAAAAGCGGAGTGCCATATTGGCGAGCCGTGAGGAATACATATCCTTCCCTTATGCGCGCATCCTCGATTTCTGCCGACTCATGCTCGTTGGCATAAGTGTCATGCGATTCAACCCAAGTTACAAGCCGATCGGGGTCGGCAGTGTGATGCCATGACGCAAGACTGTCGGCATAATAANTGCCGGCTCTAAGCGCATTGCGCAGGGCATGACCGTAGGCGCTTGCTGTCACATCGACATATTCGGTATATTCACGCTCCTTCACATTCTTATCCTGAAGAACCTCTCCATATATAAAAAGACTGTCGGCGGGAAGCGCGAGCTTAACACCGTCTACAGCCTCGCGTCCGGTCACAATATCCCAGAAATTATTTTTTTCCGCCGCTGAATCCACCGGATCCGACGGCAAACCGATATGCTTCGCCGTGTCATAACGGAATCCTCTTGCTCCATTGGCGATAAGATCGTTCACATAAAGCATATAATAATGCTGGAATGCGGGATTCTCGGTATTGACATCAGGCAGTCCGCCCATCATTCCGGTAGTACACTGATAACGGTCATTATAATCGAGGATATCATTGAATCCNTTGGCATGGAATANNTTNTCNTGTCCTCCTGCGGCNCTGTCAAGAGCNGCGGTTACAGCNGTATGATCTACCGCTGTATGGTTGGGNAGCACGTCGACAATGACCTTGACGCCATATTTTTGCGCGCTGTCACACATCGCCTTGAACTGCTCACGGTTTCCAAGAAGATAATTGCCTATTTTCCAGTCGATGGGCTGGTAATAGTAATACCACTTCCCTTTTACTGAGTCGCCCGGCTGACTGAAAAGAGCCATACCCCCTTCTTCGCCGACAAAGCAGGTATTGGCAGGAGAAGTCTGAACATAGTCAAATCCCGCCTCGGCGATATTNTTCATGTTGGCTGCAATCGTGTCGAAACTCCAGGACCAGGCATGAAGAATCACATTATCATTGGTGGCAACGACGGCGTCATCCTTTTTATTGCCGCATCCCACCATCGAAACTGACAGCATCAAGGCTGTCGAACAAAAAAGTAAATGTTTCATATATACGGTTATTATTTTACGCTCCGTAAATATAGGAATATTATTTTGAATAATCACTTATCGCCTTGTTTTTTTGCTCCCTTTTGCAGGATCTCTGTAAGCCGGATAGAGAGCTCTCACGATATCGGAGCGATGCATTTTCTGTAGGGAGCGCACGATATCGGCGCGATAGGTCTTGTCATACCAGAAAAAATATTTCCTTTGAGCCAGCTTCTCCTCGGGGCTCATCGCGCAATACACCTTCTCGCCCGTGTAAGGATGAATGCCGGTATAGTAAATTTCAGTCGACACCGTCATTGGAGTCGGCGTGAAATCCTGCACTTGCTCAAGATGCATATTGAGCGCCTTAGTTTCAGCGGCAAGTTCCGCCATGTCCATTTCGCGACATCCCGGATGAGACGATATGAAATAAGGGATAAGCTGCTGCTTTAAGTCATATTGGCGGTTTACTCTGTCAAATATCTTTTTGAATTCATAGAACTGCTTGAACGACGGTTTGCGCATCACGTCGAGCACCCTGTCACACGTATGCTCGGGCGCCACTTTAAGCCTTCCCGACACATGATTTTTAATCAGCTCTTCATTATATCTCCTGTTCACTTCATCCACCCGCTTGTCGCCCGCCGGAGCCATTGACAGATCATAGCGCACCCCGCTGCCGATAAATGATTTTTTTATTCCGGGAAGCGCGTCAACGGCATGATAAATGTCGAGGAGCGGTCCATGGTCATTATTCAGGTTGGGACACGGCGACGGGTGCAGACACGACGGCCTCATGCACTTCTCGCAAATTCCCTTGTCCTTACCTCCCATTCTGTACATATTTGCCGACGGTCCTCCGAGATCCGAGATATAGCCTTTGAAATCAGGCATCGCCATGACCGCCTTTACCTCTCTAAGAATCGATTCCTTGCTGCGCGAGGCGATAAATTTGCCTTGATGAGCCGATATGGTGCAGAAGGAACACCCTCCGAAACATCCGCGGTGAAGGTTTACCGAGTGCTTTATCATCTCCCATGCCGGAATCTCTTTCCCGCGATAGCGGGGATGGGGCAATCGCGTATAAGGCAAGTCGAAAGCCGCATCAATTTCACCGGTAGTCATTGGCGGCAGCATCTGATTTATTTTCACCACCTTATCTCCGTGAGGTTGCCAGATAACCGCCCCATGCATACGGTTGGATTGCTGCTCAACATGCTTGAAATTAGCCGCTTGCTTTCGTTTATCGCGCAAGCACTCCTCGTAAGCCGACAAAATGATGTTCTCACTATCGCCTTGAGGCATTTCTGATTTTGGCAACAGCAGCGCGGTCTGCTTCACCTCCTTCATCTCGCCGATTCTTTTCCCGGCGGCAAGAGCGTCAGCAACCTCTACTACAGTTTTCTCCCCCATCCCGTAGATAACCATATCCACCGGAGCGTCAAGAAGGATTGAAGGGCGGAGCCTGTCCTGCCAATANTCGTAATGCGACACTCTNCGCAAAGATGCTTCTATGCCGCCCGCTATTATCGGCACGTCGGGATAAAGTTCACGCAATATTTTGGAATATACTATGGTAGGATAATCGGGTCGCATTCCAAATCTACCACCGGGAGTGTATGCGTCATTGCTGCGTCGACGTCGCGCCGCAGTGTAATGGTTCACCATCGAATCCATCGCCCCTGCCGACACTCCGAAAAACAGTCTCGGCTTACCGAGTTTCTTAAAGTCGCGCAAGTCGTCTCGCCAATTAGGCTGTGGAACTATCGCCACCCTGTAGCCATGAGCCTGTAATGTCCTGCCTATGACGGCAGCCGCAAATGACGGGTGGTCAACGTATGCGTCCCCTGAAAAGAGGATCACATCAATATAATCCCATCCAAGCTCTTCAATCTCTTTTGCCGAAGTCGGCAGCCATGCCGATTTTACCGGATTGTCAACTGTCTCCTTTTTCATTTCAATGTTGCCAGATGCTCCTCCATTTTCATCAGTTCGTCACGCATACGTGCCGCTTCCATGAAGTCCATTCGTTTAGCCGCGTCGACCATCTCTCCTCTAAGTCGGGTGATGGCTCGTTGAAGCTCGTTTTTATTCATGTAAGGAATAACGGGATCGGCAGCGATATTGACAGTTGTCGTGTATTCCTGAATATAGGGAACTGTCTCTTTTCTCTGTTTCTTGGAGGGCGATGATGAGCCTCCGCGAGGATTACGCTGCGGCAATAGGTCCTCCTCGTCAACGCCGATAATCGCCTGACGAGCCTTGACAATAGCCTGAGGTGTGATTCCATGCTCCTCATTATATGCAAGCTGGATAGCTCGGCGGCGTTCGGTCTCCTCGATAGTCTGCTTCATGGAATCAGTGATTTTGTCGGCATACATGATGACGGTTCCGTTGAGATTTCGAGCCGCGCGTCCCACTGTCTGCGTCAGTGAACGGTGGCTTCTCAAGAACCCTTCTTTGTCAGCGTCAAGAATTGCCACAAGCGACACTTCGGGCAAGTCAAGACCCTCTCTCAGAAGATTCACTCCTATGAGCACGTCATAAACCCCCGACCTCAAATCGTCAAGTATCTTTATGCGGTCAAGCGTCTCAACGTCGCTATGAATATATGCAGCTTTGATTCTGAGTTTCAAAAGATACTCATTCAATTCCTCAGCCATGCGCTTGGTGAGCGTAGTCACAAGCACTCGTTCGTTCAGCTCAATCCTCTGCTNAATCTCNTCCAGCAGGTCGTCAATCTGATTAAGCGACGGACGCACCGTTATGATCGGGTCAAGCAGTCCTGTGGGGCGTATGATCNGCTCCACAATGACACCCNCGCTCTTTTCAAGCTCATAATCGGCGNGGGTCGNNCTCACGTAAACGGTCTGCCCTGTCAACGACTCAAATTCGTTGAACTTCAAGGGACGGTTGTCAAGCGCCGCCGACAATCGGAAACCATATTCTACCAGATTCATTTTTCGAGAAAGGTCGCCCCCATACATCGCCCTGATCTGAGGCACCGTCACGTGGCTCTCGTCGATAATGGTGAGGAAATCCTTCGGAAAATAGTCAAGAAGACAGAACGGGCGCATCCCCGGCTCCCTGCCGTCAAAATAGCGGCTATAGTTCTCGATACCGGAACAATGCCCTATTTCCCTTATCATCTCTATGTCGTAGGTTGTGCGTTCATATAGGCGGCTCGCCTCAAGCTCTTTCCCCTCACGGCGGAAATAACCCACCTGGTCGCCGAGGTCAACCTCCATCTTGGCGATTGCGGTGCCTATACGCTCGCGGGAGGTCACGAACACATTTGCCGGATAAATGTTGAACGAATCATGTTTTCCGAGCGAAACTCCGTCATCGGGATGTATTGTTGAGATAGACTCTATCTCGTCGCCCCAGAATATCACCCTCAGTGTTATCTCCTCGTAGGCGAGCCTGATGTCGACAGTGTCCCCCTTGACTCTGAATGTTCCTCGGCTCAATTCAGTCTCGTTGCGGCTGTAAAGCGCGTCCACAAGTTTGCGCAGAAAAACATTGCGCGCTATCTTCTGCCCAACTTTTATGCTGACAACGCTCGCATTAAAATCCTCGGGATTACCGACACCGTAAAGACACGACACCGACGAAACCACAATTACGTCTCTTCGTCCCGAAAGCAACGCCGAGATAGTGGCGAGACGCAGTTTGTCGATCTCGTCATTTATCATCAGGTCCTTTTCAATATACTTGTCCGATGACGGTATATAAGCTTCGGGCTGATAATAGTCATAATAGCTGACGAAATATTCCACCGCATTGTTGGGGAAGAACTGTTTGAATTCTCCGTAAAGCTGCGCGGCAAGAGTCTTGTTATGGCTCAATATAAGTGTGGGACGGTTCACCTCGGCTATGACATTAGCCATAGTGAATGTTTTTCCCGAGCCGGTTACGCCGAGCAGTGTCTGAGCCTTGGTTCCTGAGTTGAGCCCGTCGACAATTTCCGCTATTGCTTGCGGCTGGTCTCCGGTAGGAGCATATTTTGATTCAAGCTGGAAATTCATCTGTTTTTCAGTTTAACTTACAAATATACGAAAAACAGTCCACTCTGCAAACATTCATAAAAAATCCCGATAAAGAATTCACCGGTGGCAAAACATTCCAAAATAATTGTATTTTCGNTTGGCAAGCCTNAAAGGCTTACACCTANGAATAACCCNGCACTACGAGCGAAGCGAAATGTGCCGGGCTCACCGTAACCAAATGCCGCACTCAGCAAAGAGTGCCCCCTAAATTTGCGGGGTCAGAAAAAATACTGTACGGTCAGTTTGTGTCACCAACCCTATCTATTAACCTATAATTAAACCTGATTTTACAATCCCATCATTAATCCTGTTCCGGCATTTCAATCGGAATGCCCATCTTGTTATATTCCTCCTTAATCAAATAATTCGTATAATCCAGCTCCTGTTGAATGCGGTCATAATATTTCTCCGCCACCCCCAAGTCAAAAGCCTCTTCCTTTGAAATCGTAAAATGAAAAGCCGNGTNCTCCATGACGATATATNTCGACATTTTGGCGGCAGCTTCACGANATGCCGGAATCTCATCTTCAGGCAATCTTTCAGGCTGCTTGGGAGCTTTTCCTGCACAACTTGCCAGAAATATCGACACGGCGATCACGATCAATCTACTCATCTTTCGTTGGAATTGTTGAGTTGGCATACCCTCACACTNTATCAATCAGAAAATTATCTCGGCGGGATTTTCAATCNATATCGGTTCCTTTCCGAGTNACTNGAACAAATCAGAATTAGCTATTGCTATAAATCCGCACGCATCCCCGTCGGTAAGCACTATCTCGTCACGTGCGGCAACATCCTTGTCCATTACGAAAATCACCTCACGCGCTTCATCCCTTAACAAGCCGAAAGGTGTTGCCGCACCATGAGCCGTGCCGAGTATTTTAAGCATCAGCTCTTCGTCG
>WFMA01000162.1 GCA_009177195.1 Bacteroidales bacterium
TAATCAGCCGAACTCGGGGCAAAATCGGGAATCGATGTGGGAAAATAGAAAATCGACGAAGCATTTCCTCCGGCATAGTTTGCCTTAATATCATATCCTGTGCTGACAACCCAATTATTGGAAGTTTCCCTAACGCATATCTGCGGATTACTCCATGAGGAATTTGCCGACATCATGGGGAGATAATTGAATGTCTTGGACATATTGAACAAGGATATCCCGACAAGCTCCACATAACCTTCGATAACGGTTTCGTCATAAGAGCTGGTTATGGGATATAAATTAGGAGCATTCTGTCCAGCAACGGTAGTCTGCTCAAAATCAAATCGAGCCGAAACTCTTTGCACTTTAGCAGTGCCAAGATCAATGGGATTGTGAATGTCGGACTTCTCCATTTCATTTACCGAAGGAAGAATAGTCGAGCATATATCACGATTAGTCATCAAGAAATTGTTGTCCACCCATATTGAAGCGTCTTGCTCAATTTCCATAGTGAAGTCAGTAAACGAGTCTCCTGCTTTGAGATTTTCGAACTTACCCATTATGTCGGTTGTGGGATTACAATAAGCGAACACATAAACCTCCTGACCGGCACGGGCAATAATTTCAGGTGACTTGAATCTCACCGTGAATGTGGGAAGCGAGGTGCAGGTATTATTACCCGGAGTACCATCAGCTTGCGCATAAGCGACAAATGTATAGTCATCCACTCCCCCCGAAACAACTTTGTTGGCAATCACAATCAGGACAGAGTTTATATTGTTCTCTCCAGCCTGTCCAATCTCAAAGCCTGAACTCGAATTAGTCTCATCGTCGGGCGTCACGGTCGTGCTGCGTGATGAACCGGCAGCAGGAAGACTCAAGGTCAAACGCACCGGCACTCCATCTTCCGGCATGTCAATCTTTCCGGGACTATCATTGCTGTCACATGATGCAACCAGCAATAACGCAAGAATACCATAGATTACTTTTTTCATTTCAATATTGTGTTTTTAATTTGTAATTACTGTTTCTTAATTCGCCAACTAAGTATTTTTCACTTTACATTATTATTCCAATACTTCCTGCAATTGTTTCAATGCGTCAGTCGCCTGCTTCAAGCCCATGACGGCAGCTTTCTCAAAATACCCCATTGCCTTCTCATTGTTTGCATCTTTTGCCTCAATGAGCCCTCGGAGATAGATCGCTTCAGGAATTTCGCCAGCCTTTGACGCATATTTTCTCGCTCTTGACAAATCTCCATGTTGAAGCGCTATGTTAGCCGCATTCAAATTAGCAATCGCATCATTAGGGAACATTCTCACCGCCGTTTCAAACACATTGCAATAATCCTCTGACCCCGGCTCATAGCTTAATGCAACTAAAAACAATTCATTCAACGACAAATTCTGGGGAGCAGTCATAAGAACTTCCTTAATCTCATCAACTGATGTGAAACTTCGCACTACATAGTTTATCGTATAGTCGGAATGACGCAACGCCGGATACTCCTCTTTGAGCAGAAAAGCGTACTGCCGCGGATAGGTCGCCTTGATTTTTTCATTTTTAGGGTCGGGGGCGAGATCACTGTCAATTATTGCAAGTATTCCCTCCTTATTTTCAATATCGCTTGACTCCACATACCGGCGCAAGCCATCCCAATCCTCAGGTTCGTAAGAAGAGCGCATTATCGCAGGATCAAATGAATAAAGCCCCTGAACATAATCTTTCAATGTTTCAGTACGCCCTTTAGCAAGCCTTACATTATTCTCATAGGAGCCTTCAGGCGAGGCATAACCCTTTATATAGAAATCCGTTATCGTAACATTTGAATCGTTACGCACCACGTCGATAGTTTTTCTGATTTTGGCAAGCTCCTCAGGATTGCGACGATAATCAGGGTAAAGCTCCGTGCGGTTCACAGGAAAATCTATATATGCCGACCCCTTGAGATCCCTTCCCTTAATAACTTCAGCCTCAGGAGAGATAAACACATATTCCGGAGAAAACACACGAGGCTTATAATCAAGTTTCAAAAGCGGCACCGACTCAAACGGCATGTCGCATCCACAGTCACTCTGCACGTAATCAATCGATAAATCGCTCACTTCCATCCACGGTTCGTAAGCAATGACCGATTCATAATGAATCATCTTAACTCTGTCACTGCGATAGAGCCTGTCCAATGAGAGAGCAGCCTCTCCGTTACGTAAACGGTAGAAATACCTGTTCCTGCCTGAAACGATCAATTCAGGAAAACGGTAACTTTTCCCGTCGGCGCCATTAAGCACGGGGACAAAGACCATTTCGGAATTACCGCTTTGCCTAATCTTAAGCACATTAACATNCATAGACAAAATGAGNTTNGTTTTGGATTNCTCGACANTGANACCGTNAANAGNGANNNAACCTNCNAAAAGGTCAACATCAACGGCATGACAAGNGAATATTCCAACAAANGAAAATATTATAACTAACAATGCCTTCTTCATCACTATATCAAATAATTGCATGAAACAATCAGAATGTATATACAAGGCTAACCGCGGCTTTTGTCGGACCCACATAGTGAACCGGCCTTTTATCGTATTCAGGAGTGCCGCACTCGGTGCAAGGATAGGCTGTCGCCCGCGAATAAACCCATCCCACTCCAATCTCGGCTTCAATATTCCAATGGCGGGACAAAATCCAGGAATATCCATAGGCGATTCCCACGCCTACATACCAACCTTCATAACGGTGATGCTTGAAATCGCCGAGTTTATTTCCCAACAGATTAAAGTTGGGAAAATCCATATTACCTATATTNTATTGACCGCCAAGCGTGTGAGCGGCAACAAAATGCCCTTGCCATTCCTGACAAAACCAGTATCTTATTTCAGGCTGTNCAAGCCAATGCCTCCAACGCCGCCCGTTCACAGTCCACGCATTAAAGTTGCCCGAAAGGTCAAGCGTCCATTTAGGCATAAGACGAACCTCCGCTCCGGCATTTACAGTCAATAATGCATCATAAAGCAGATTGGTCTTCACGGCAAATTCCTGAGCTTTTACCGAAAATTTACACGATACGAAAAATAGCAACAGAAAAATTACTTTTCTCATTTATTTTATTCAGGTTTGAATGTGGTTACTTCCTCGGTGGATAGCCTCATTAACAATTATGCAAAGTTCTATTCAGTAGCACTCCATCGCAGCAACTCTTGCTAAGAGATAGTCCCGTGGCATAAATCACTAAAAATCAATATGTAGCAGAATGGCATGCTAAACATTTCCTATATTTAATCAATTCGTTGAAGAAATATGTTAGTTAAATAGTTTTAAAATTGGCGTNAAAAATTTGTNTAATCCCAAGATAATTCACACCTTTGCAAAAGGTAGAACAACTATCCACACATCAAAGTGAGTATCTCTTAGCTAAGAGATACTCACTTTTTATATCCCCAAACAGTTTCGTTTCTATTTCTCGCTAATCAATTGAAATAACGCAAATTGAATCAATTCTAACTATGACGATAAGCGAGGATATTCGCTAAACATGACATTTGTGAAAATTTATTTTCACAAAACAAAACCTAATCAGGAAATAATCCGTTTATAATTATAGAGAATAATTAATTTTTGCAAGTATGGATTTCTTAACAAAAGACAAACTGGTTATTGTCGGAGCTGCCGGCATGATTGGTTCTAACATGGCTCAGACAGCCATAATGATGGGACTTACTCCNAATATNTGTTTATATGACCCTTACGGACCTGCATTGGAGGGGGTTGCCGAAGAGTTGCTTCAATGTGGATTTGAAGGAGTAAATATCACCTACACCACTGATGTGAAAGAAGCATTGACCGGAGCAAAATATATCGTCAACTCAGGCGGCGCCGCCCGAAAAGCCGGAATGACCCGCGAGGATCTTCTTAAAGGCAATGCGGCGATTGCAGAACAGTTCGGAAAAGACGTGAAAGCCTACTGCCCCGACGTAAAACATATCACCGTCATTTTCAATCCCGCCGACATTACAGGATTGATCACCCTGCTTTATTCGGGTCTCAAACCTTCACAGGTTACAACACTTGCGGCTCTTGACAGCACACGTTTGCGCAACGAGCTCGCAAAACAGTTCAGAATGCCCGCTGATGAAATAGTAAATTGCCGCACCTATGGCGGACACGGAGAGCAGATGGCGGTATTCGCTTCCACCACTACCGTTAACGGAAAGCCGCTTACCGAAATCATCGGCACCGAGGCACTTCCGGAAAAGGACTGGGAAGAGTTGAAGACAAGAGTGATTCAAGGCGGAAAACGCATAATTGAATTACGAGGCAGATCATCGTTCCAAAGCCCGTCTTACCTGTCGATTGAGATGATCGCTGCCGCAATGGGAGGCGCNCCCTTCCGCTGGCCGGCAGGAGTNTANGTGAACAACGATCGTTTCAGCCACATCATGATGGCGATGGAAACATGCATCACCAAAGACGGCGTTTCATGCAAGCCCATAAAGGGAACTCCTGAAGAGGAAAAAGAGCTCGAACAGAGCTACAAGCATCTTTGCACATTGCGTGACGAAGTGATAGCGATGGGCGTGATGCCTCCCATCAGCGAATGGAGCAAGCTCAACCCGAATCTCGACAAGACNACTTGCTGAGTTTCCGGCNGATTTATATAAAAAATAACAGCTCGCAAATGCGAGCTGTTATTTTTTATTATCGGATAAGTATTATACCCAAAGAACGTAGGCGAAATCCTGACGATGAGGCATGTTGGGATTCCAGGGATATACACGGAATGCATAACGGAACACGCCTGACTCGCGCAGTTTCGATTTANGCTGATAAGTGAGCTTGNCACCTTCCTGCCCAATAACCTTGAACNGCTCGGTCNATACCATGTTTTCTTCTCCGTTTTCAACCTTGTAAACCACCATCTCGACTTCGAGATCGCGTCCAAGACCGTTAGTGTCCAGAACAATAGTAGTTGTGTAAGGCTCACCGGTCTTTCCTGAACCGCCTTCTGAAGTCTCATTGATCGATTCCACTTTCACGCCCTGCCATGCAGCAGCCACTTTTTCTTTCCACTCAACGATCTCTTTAGCAAGAGCGAAGTTGTGAGCTTTAAGTTTATTTGTGCGGCGAGCTTCTTTGTCATAGAAACGATCGATGTAGTCATCAATCATGCGCTTCATTGTGAAGTTAGGAGCGATCTTGGCTACCGANTTCTTGATATACTGAATCCATTCGGGAGAATATCCGCGGGAGTTCTTTGCGAAATAAAGAGGAATGATTTCATTTTCAAGCATTGAGTAGATAGTAGCGGCGTCGAGCTGATCCTGCTGACCCTGGTCAGTGAATGTACGCTTTTCGGTAAGCGCCCATCCGCCGTTTTCTGAGAACTTGTAGCCCTCATACCACCATCCGTCAAGCACCGAGAAGTTAAGCACACCGTTCATTTCAGCCTTTTCGCCCGAAGTACCCGACGCTTCAAGAGGACGGGTCGGAGTATTCAACCAGATATCCACACCCGATACAAGGCGCTTTGCCACAATCATGTCATAGTTTTCAAGGAAGATAATCTTGCCAAGGAACTGGGGCATGCGTGAAATTTCCACGATGCGCTTGATCAAGCCCTGTCCTGCGCCGTCGGCGGGGTGAGCCTTTCCGGCAAATACGAACTGAACCGGGAACTGAGGATTGTTGACAATCGCAGAAAGACGGTCAAGATTAGAGAAGAGAAGATGAGCGCGCTTGTAAGTAGCGAAACGGCGAGCAAAACCAATGATAAGAGCATTGGGATTGATCTTGTCGATAATCGACATGATGCGCGAGGGATCGCCCTGGTTCTTCAGCCACTTTTCACGGAAGTCACGGCGAACGAANTTAATGAACTTGTTCTTCATTGTCATACGAAGGTTCCAGATTTCATCATCGGAAACATCGTATATTTTTTCCCAATACTTGGTGTCGCTCTGGTGCTTGAAGAATTCAGGACCGAAAGTCTTCTCATAGAGGGCTTTCCATTCTGAAGCAGCCCAAGTGGGCATGTGAACGCCATTGGTCACATATCCAACATGAGATTCACGCCAGTTGTAGCCTTTCCAAATGCCTGAGAACATCTTCTTTGACACCTCGCCGTGGAGCCAGCTGACACCGTTGGCTTCCTGACAAGTGTTGAGCGCGAACACACTCATTGAGAAACGCTCGTTGGTATCGGGATTTTCGCGGCCCATGTTCATGAGATCCTGCCATGAGATGCCGAGTTTTGCGGGGAACTCGCCCATGTATTTTCCGAAGAGACCTTCGTCAAAATAATCGTGACCTGCAGGCACGGGGGTGTGTACGGTGTAAAGGCTGGAAGCGCGAACAACCTCGAGAGCCTCGTTAAATGACAGCTTGTCGTCCTGAACATAGTCAACAAGACGCTGAAGATTCAAGAGAGCGGCATGACCTTCGTTGCAGTGGAACAATTCAGTCTTAACGCCAAGTTTCTTCAACATCAGCACGCCGCCGATTCCGAGAAGATACTCCTGCTTGATGCGGTTTTCCCAGTCGCCGCCATAGAGCTGGTGGGTGATCTGACGGTCAAACTCGCTGTTCATGTCGAAGTCGGTATCCATCAGATACAACTTCATGCGTCCTACATTGACACGCCAAATGTGAGAATAAACAATACGTCCGGGATAAGGCACCTCAAGAATCACGGGGTGACCGTCGGCGTCAACAACCTGCTCGATGGGGAGCTCGTTGAAGTTCTGGGGTTCGTAGTTCGCAATCTGCTGACCGTCGACCGAGAGAGTCTGGGTAAAGTAACCGTAACGGTAAAGGAAACCGACTGCAGTCATGTCGACGCAACTGTCGGAAGCTTCCTTGATATAGTCGCCGGCAAGAACGCCGAGACCGCCTGAATAAATCTTAAGAGCGTTGCAAAGACCATATTCCATCGAGAAATATGCCACTGAGGGAACATCCTTGCGCATGGGCACTTTCATGTATTCCTTAAATGCGGCATAAACCGATTCGATGCGGCTCATCAGAGCCTCATCCTTGATGATTTCCTGAAGGCGGTCAAAACCAAGACGCTGCAGAAGCATCACGGGGTTTTCACCCAAAGAACGCCACAAATCAGGATTGAGGTCACGGAAAAGAGACTTACCCTCGCTGTTCCACACCCACCAAAGGTTGCGGGACATCACTTCAAGGGGTTTGAGCTTTGACGGCAATTCATTTTTCACCGTAATGTCACGCCAAACGGGGGCGTTAGTNTTGCTCNNTTGTANTTTCATAAATATAACAATTAATTTACTATGTTCTTATTTCAGTTATTCAACGNATTCTCGCAGCAGCCTTTTCAATANCNTCGCGGAAANCGTCTACATAAAATTCAATAAAATAACTCCATNCGGCTTTGCTTGCGGTGAGCATGGCGCGTGAATCGACGCATGCTTTTTCGCCTGAATCAAGACCGGCAAGNAAATCGATNGAACGCGCGATATGCCAAGTCACTTCGTCATAGTTGAAGTCACCGCGGGCAATCACGTTCACTCCCGACTCCTGGAAGGTATTATCCTCAGTAGCAAGAATCCACTGTCCGAATCCCGACAGCGTGGTGGTCACGGTGGGCACACCGAATGCCACACTTTCAAGCGGAGTGTAGCCCCAAGGCTCGTAATAGGACGGGAACACCGTAGCGTCCATGCCTATCAGAAGGTCATAATAAGTTTTGTTGAAAATGCCGTCGTCGCCATTAAGATAGCACGGAACGTACAGGACTTTAACCTTGTCGGCGGCGGTGTTGCCGAATCCAAGTCCGTGAATGCGGCAATTCACTGCATCTTCGTTCGGATTATTAAGTTCATGAGTAAGCACAGGATCGGGAAGAGCTTTCTTGCGCTTTGCAGTCAAGGCTTTCGACAGGTCCTCGCGGGGCGCTTTCACCCATGCCGGAACCATCACAAATGCAAGAATCGAGCGTGACGGATTCAATTCACGAAGCCGAGCCATCGAATCCAGGAACATATCGAGCCCCTTGTTTCTGTACTCGCAACGTCCCGACGTAGCTACTATAAACGTATCATCGTCAAACTTACATCCTGTCAACGACGAAGCCACATTAAGCAATGTTTCCCGAGCTTCTTTGCGAGCCTTGATGAATTTTCCCTTTGCGGGGACAAAATTCTGTTCAAAGCCATTGGGCGTAACCAACGGGCGACGCTCAAGCAGCTGTTCGCACTCGATTGCGGTGATGTCGCTCACGGTTGTGAAACAATCGGCTGCATGCGCAGCGGCTTTTTCCAAAGAATGCTTCGCCTCCATGTTAAGTTCACGAGCCATCTGATCGCCGTTGTAACCGCGCAGATAGTCGTAGAGGGGCTTGCCGTTACCACAAATGCTGCGACCTATACAGGTGGCATGAGTGGTAAATATGGTGCCCACGTAGGGCAACTCGGCTTTCACATATAGCAAACCCATTCCGGTGGTCCATTCATCGAAATGAGCTATAACATTTTTACCTGAAAGTTTTTTGTATTCACAGAGACTTTTAATCACCAACCCGGCAGCGTGGGAAAAAGCGCAAGCTTCGTCATAATCGCCATAGGCATGAAGCGAGTCGACATGATATAAATCCCACATGCGTCCGTAAAACTCATTTTTAACGGCATACATTCCGTCAAATTTCACAAGGACGACGATCGGTTTTCCTGCGACATTCCATCTTCCAACCCTTACGCTGACACCTTCGGGAAAAACCGCTTTGTTTTTCCATTCTTTCAGCAGAGTGGAGGATTCGACAAAATAAGGCGACGGATTCTCTTGGCTCCATACATCGGGACCAATGAAAATTGTTTTATCCTTATATAATGTTTGCAGCGTCTTAGCTTTTGTCGACAGGACGGTATATATTCCTCCGATTTTATTACAAACTTCCCAACTTGTCTCAAAAAGCAGGTCTAAATTTACCGGCGCTTTATCCATATAATAGATTTAAAATTTTACGCAGGGGCAAAGATAGGCATTTTTTTTCAAATAGAGAAAAGTATTAGCATTTAATTAACTACGTTTACACTTATCATAACTTATACATCTTTATTACGAAAATTTTCATAACCATTCCTATTGAAGCATTAAACCGGGGAGAGCGATCGACACACATTGCCTGTCAATCCTCCCCCCGGCAGCAAGTCGGCGCAGTCGCGGTCACTTCTTGATGTTGACTATTCTTCCGTCGAAAAGCGTGACCACCCGGTGGGCATAAGCGGCGTCACGTTCCGAGTGAGTCACCATGACCACTGTCGTGCCCCCTGAATTAAGCTCGCTCAACAACTCCATCACCTCAATGCCGTTTTTAGAATCAAGATTTCCTGTCGGTTCGTCGGCGAGCACAAGAACCGGCTGGGTAACAACCGCGCGGGAGATCGCCACGCGCTGTTGCTGTCCGCCCGAGAGTTGGCGCGGATAATGCTTGGCTCGATGGGCTATCTGCATCCTTTCGAGCAGTTCCTCAACCCTCTGCTTCCTTTCACGCGAAGGAATGTCGAGATAAGTGAGCGGCAATTCGACGTTCTGATACACGTTAAGTTCATCTATGAGATTGAAGCTCTGGAACACGAAGCCGATATTTCCTTTCCTGATTCCGGCAAACTCCTTCTCCCNCGCTCCTGAAAGATCCTTGCCCAAAAACTCCATTCGTCCCGACGTGGGGCAATCGAGCAGACCGATGGTGTTCAACAATGTGGATTTGCCACATCCCGAAGGACCCATTATGGCAAGAAATTCGCCTTTATCGACATTGAGGTTGATATTATCCAGCGCTACGGTTTCAACTTCCTCGGTGCGAAACACCTTTGATATATTTTCTAATTTAATCATCGTTCTATACAATTTTATTTATTCATTTCTTAAATTCTCGGTGGGATTGGCATTTGCAGCGTGCCATGTCATCAGAATAACAGCCGATATGATGACAACAAGCACAGACAATGACGACGCGCAACATGCCAGCAGCAGATTATCGTCGGTCGAATTAGTCGAATCGTTAAATATTTCCCCTATCCAATAGGCGGCAATGCCACCTATGATAACCGCAGGGAGCGCGACTTTAACAACGTCGGAAATCAACATGCTGATGATCGACGACACGTCAGCCCCGTTAATCTTTCGGATGGCTATCTCCTTGCGACGCCGCTGAATCTCGTCGGTTATATAACCCACAAGCCCCATCACCGCAATGAAAATTATCGAAATGCCAGCTATCAACGCAATGTTGCGAAGCGATTTCAAATCGCTGTACGTCTCAGCTTTAATATCCATCACCGATTCCGGATCATTCGCAATATTAGGGAAAGTTGCCGCGATAGCGTCTTTCAACAGTTTGAAATTATGGTCAAACGGATCTTTAAGTCTCAGCGTGATAAGATGGGCGTTATTGCTCCATGCTTCAGCCGAATAAAGGATAAGCGCCATCGTCTCTGCGTAAAAAGAGCGTATCACCACATTCTCCATTACCCCCACGACAGTAGCAAGTCCGTTTCCCGTATCTACAGTTTTCCCTACCGCATCATCAACATCCCAGCCGATCGAGTTACAGAATTCACGATTCACGATCACCTCATTGGCGCCATGCAACTCCTTGCTGCCGTGAAGCAACTCAAAGCCCATAAAGTCGAAATAATCCTTATCGATGCAGTCAAATCTTGACGAAAAGAGGTCTTTGCCCTGATTGTTCCGCACCATTAAACCGCTGTAAGAATAAATCGGAGCCGAGCCCGAGGTGACGATACCCTCCACATAAGGCAAATTTTTCAAAGTCGTCTTATAAACCTCCATGTCATATTCTCCGGGATAAGGAGCGAGAACGAGCCTCTCCTCATTATAACCCACGCTTTGAGTCATGAGTTGATTATAACGAAGCCACACTGTCGAGAGGAATCCCATGATGAAAGCGACACCGGCAAACTGGATGAAAAGCAACGCGCGTTTCCATTTGTTCTTATTTTCCGAAAAACTTCGGAAAACCGAGGTCACTGAAATGCGCGACATTATCACACCCGGAATAATCGCGCCTACCAGCACTACGACGGCAATGACTGCGAGGGGCACGTAAATGCGTTCGGAGGCAAACATCATTTCAAGCGACACATTAAGCGTGCTCTTTATAAACTCACCGTACTGGCACAATATCAACGTAAACAACAGCAACGAGCCGACGACTATTATAAGGGTTTCGTAGACAAACATCTTTAACACATCGCTCCGCTTGGCTCCGCTGCATTTGTGGACTCCGATAGCTTTCGTGCGCCGACTTAATGAAGCGATCGACACAAGCACATAGTTCAACGCCGTGATCAACAGAATCGACAATGCAAGCGCGCCCATGATAACAGCCATCGATTGAGTATTATCGTCCTTCTGAAAAGTGTCCCTCATCAGTCGCGCATAACCGCGTATACCGATGCCGTCACGATCGGGAACATGACGCTGAATGATTTCGTTTATTCTGCGATCCAGCTCTTCGTCGGACACATCCACTCCTTCCTTTAATCGCACATAGCCCTTCCAGCTGTCGCCGCCATGCCAACTATGAAACCCCCAACCGCGGGATAATAGCGAGGGTAATGACACCACCACGTCAGGATTGACGGTGTTATTCTCGGGGATGGATTCAAACACTCCCGCAATCGTCACCGGAAATTCGCTCTCATACCACAGCTCTTTACCTATAGGATCTTCCCCGCCGTAATAAGTCTTCACAATCTTTTCCGACACGAAAGCGACATCGGGACGCACAAGGTCTTTGTGGGGATGACCGGCAATGACATCCACACCCATTGTTTCAAAAAA